>JBCDJH010000206.1:0-4723 GCA_038747965.1 Pseudomonadota bacterium | reverse complement strand
GCGCGCGAGCTTTGCGCGCGCGTTGCGCTCCAAATCGTCCGTTTCGGCGGCGAAACCAATAACGAGCGTCGGTCGGCGCGGCCCGGCCTCCGAGAGCGCCGCGAGGATGTCGGGGTTCTCGGTGAGCGCGATACCTTCGAGCCCGCCAGCTTCCTTTTTGATCTTGCGGTCGGCGCACTGGCTGGGCCGGTAATCGGCGACGGCGGCGGCGCAAACCGCCACATCGGCGGGCAAAGCTGCGTCGACCGCGTCGGCCATTTGGCGGGCCGTCTCCACCTGCGCGCGGTGGACGCCCGTGGGCGCGTCAAGGGCGGTGGGCCCGCTCACCAGGGTCGTTTCGGCGCCGAGACGAACCAGAGCCTCGGCGATCGCGTAGCCCTGTTTGCCGGAGGACCGGTTGGCCAGGTAGCGCACCGCGTCAAGCGGCTCATGGGTGGGGCCGGCGGTGACAAGCGCCCGTTTTCCCGCAAGCGGCTTTACGCCGTCGCCCTTGAAGTACTCTTCCACCGCGACGACGATTTCGAGCGGCTCCGCCATTCGTCCCGCGCCAAACTCGCCGCAGGCCATGGCGCCGTCATTGGGGCCCACCATCAGCGCGCCGTCAGCCTTAAGCCGCGCCGCGTTCCGCTGGGTGGCGGGATGCTCCCACATGCGCACATTCATCGCCGGCGCGAAAAGCACGGGCTTATCGGTGGCGAGCAGCGCGGTTGAGGCGAGGTCGTCCGCATGGCCGTTCGCGGCTTTCGCCATCAGATCGGCCGTCGCCGGCGCCACGACTAGGAGGTCGGTGGAGCGCGAAAGCTCGATATGGCCCATCTCGGCTTCGGCGGTGAGGTCGAAGAGGTCGGTGAAGCACTTCTCTCCGGTGAGGGCGCCGACAGAGAGCGGGGTGATGAACTGCGCGCCGCCGTTTGTCAGGATCGCCCGCGTGGAGATGCGTCGCTCGGCGAGCCGGCGAATGAGATCGAGGCTTTTGTAGGCGGCGACGCCGCCGCCAATGATGAGGAGGACGCTGCGCTCGGTCATGAAACAGCCTGTATCAGCTTTCAGGCGCCGCCAGAAGCGTTTCAGTCTTAGCGTTTCAGTCTGATTGTTTCAGATGGCGCCCGCTGGCCGAGGAGCTACGCGCACTAGAGGATTTGGGTGAGGGCGAGCGCGGCGACGGCGGCCGTCGCCGCCCACACGGCGCGGCGGGTGGCGGCGGCCCCTTTGGCTTGCGCTTCGGAGAGGGCCTGGATGGATGCGCCGTCCACGCGCAGCCCGTCTTCGCTGATGACGTCCGCCGCCAGCTCCGCTTTCCGCAGCATTTCGGGGAGGTTCTGCAACGCCCGGCCGACGGTGACAGCGTTGTCGCCGACGGCGCGCAAATGGGCGGGCGGCCCCAGCCGGTCGGTCATCCACGCCTCAACAATGGGGCGCGAGGCGCGCCACATGTTGTGCTCGGGGTCCAGCTGACGGCACACGCCTTCAACGGCGACCATGGTCTTTTGCAGCAGCACCAGCTCCGGCCTGAGGCGCATATCGAAGAGGTCCGTCACCTCAAAGAGCTGCATCAGGACGGACGACATGGCGATGGCGCTGGCGTTGCGGCCGAACAGGGGCTCGCCCACAGCGCGCAAGGCTTGCGCGAACGCGGCGACGGAGTGCCGCTTCGGCACATAGCCGGCCTCGAAATGAACCTCGGCGATGCGCGGATAATCTCGGTTCAGGAAGCCGAACAGGATTTCGGCCAAGTACCGCTGGGCGCCTTTGTCCAGCCGGCCGATGATGCCGAAATCGACGGCCGCCAACCGGCCCGACTTATCGACAAACAGATTCCCCTGATGCATATCGGCGTGGAAGCAGCCGTGATTGAGCGCGAGATCCAAAAACCCGCGCATCACGGCGTCGGCGAGGGCTTTGCGATCGACGCCGCGCGCGTCCAGCGCCGCCAGATCGTCGATCCGGTCGCCTTCGATCCACTCCATGACGATCACGTCGGACCGCGCGTAGCTCCAATGCATCTCGGGCACGCGCAGCTGGCCAGAGCCGGTCGAGGCGTCGGAGATTTCAGACGCGCCGGCCGCCTCCAGGCGCAAGTCGAGTTCGAGCCGTAAGCTCGCGTCGAGGGTCTCGATCAGTTTGACGGGCTCCAGGCGCCGGCTTGTCTTCGAAAGCCGCTCCACGAGCCGCGCGCCGACAAAGAGGGAGCGCATCTCCCGGGCGCAGCGGGCGCGAATGCCGGGCCGCAGGATCTTCACCGCGACGTCCGTGCCGTCTTTCAGCCGGGCGCGGTGGACTTGCGCGACGGACGCCGCGGCGACGGGCGGGCCGAAGGTCTCGAAGACGTCGGCGACCGGTTGGCCAAGGCTGTCGGCGACGATCCGCTGCGCCGTTTCCTCCGGGAAGGGCGTCAGGCGGTCTTGGAGGGCGCTGAGCTCGCCTGCGACGCGAACGCCGACAATGTCGGGGCGGGTCGCGAGCAACTGCCCAAGCTTCACATAGGCGGGGCCGAGCGCTTCGAGGGCCGCCGCGAGCCGCGCGCCGGGCCCCTTCGCGCGCCATTTGGAGGCCGCAAAAGGCCGCGTTAGGCGTCCTGCGAGCGTCAGGGTCGGCGGCGCGTAGGGCGCGTCGCCCGCCGCTGAAACGACGCCGTACCGAAGGAATGCGAACGCCACGCCGACAAGGCGCAGCAAGGCGGAAACGGCGCCCATCAGCGGGGCGCCCCGACGGCGCGTTGGCCGCGCCTTTGGTTTTCCTTATCGGATCGGCCTATCGTCCGTTCTCCCCGGCGGTTTTGGCGGGATCGTAAATGAAAAGCCGGCCGCAATATCCGCATTGAACGCGGCCGTCTTCCAGCGAATACCAGACTTTCGGGTGACCAAGCGCGCCGCCGCCGCCGTCGCAGCAAATCCGGTGATCTTTCACATAGATCACTTCCGGCGGCTCGATCGTCGCTACGGGGGCTTGCGTCATCTTCAGGCCTCGTCCAGGCATGCACCGCGTCGACGCCGGCGTTTGACTTGGTTCGGCGGCGGCCGCTCATTGAAAAACCATAAGGCGACTCGATATCTGAGGGGCGCTGCAAATACAATGCGCGGAAGCGGGGGACGCTTCGAAAACGCGCCGAGCGCCAAAATCGTTTCACCAAACCAAAAAAAGGAAACGCGCATATGGACGGAGCCGCCGATCGATCGGACGCGTTCGCCATTTCAGTCCAGGGGCTGCGAAAAACCTACGGTAGCGGCGAGGGCGCGAAAGAGGCCCTGAAAGGCGTGGATCTCACCGTTGCGCGGGGCTCGATTTTCGGCCTCCTCGGGCCGAACGGCGCGGGCAAGTCGACGTTCATCAATATTCTCGCCGGGCTCGTCAACAAAAGCGGCGGCGAAGCGCGCATCTGGGGCTTCGACATCGACAAGAACCCGCGGCAAGCGCGCGCCTCCATCGGCGTCGTCCCGCAGGAAATATCCGTAGACGTCTTCTTTACGCCGAAGGAAGCGCTGGAGTTGCAGGCCGGCCTTTACGGCGTTCCGCGATCAGAGCGGCGGACGGACGAGATCTTAGAGGCGCTCGATCTCGCTGAGAAATCGAAAGCCTATGTGCGGCACCTATCGGGCGGCATGAAACGCCGCCTGCTGATTGGCAAGGCGTTGGTCCATAATCCGCCTGTCCTGATCTTGGATGAGCCGACGGCGGGCGTCGATATCGAGCTGCGCCGAAAGCTGTGGAGTTATGTGCGTGAACTGAACGCGCGGGGCGTCACCATTGTCTTGACGACGCACTATCTGGAAGAAGCGCAAGAGCTTTGCGACACCATCGCGATCATTGACAAAGGCGACGTCGTCGCCAGCCGTCCAAAGTCTGAGCTTCTGGCGAGCCTCGATCGCAAGGAGCTTTTGGTTTCGCCGGAAGCGCGCCTCGTCAAAGCTCCGAATATCGATCCGTTTACGGCGACTATTCGCCAGGATGGGCGCATCGCCGTTTCCTACGCGCCAAGCCGCACCAATGTGGGCGAGATCCTGGCCCGCCTCAGCGAAGCCGGCGTCGTCATCTGCGACCTGACGACGGAAGAAGCGAGCTTAGAGGATGTATTCTTAGAGATGACATACCACCGGGACGCGCCGGCGGACGGCGGCCGCGCCGCCTAATGCGTAGGTGCACCGCTTGAACGAGGTCTTCGTCATTCGCCGGCCTTGCCGCCGAATGACGAAGACAAACGTCAGATTTAGGCGCGCTCCACCCGGGGGCGGCCAATGGAGTGGTAATCGAAGCCGCGTTCGGCCATGTCTTCCGGCGAATAGATGTTCCGCAAGTCAATCATCAAGGGCGTGCCCATGAGATCAAGAACGCGATTCAAATCAAGCGCACGGAACTCATCCCACTCGGTGACGATCGCCACAGCTTCGGACCCCTCAATGGCGTGATAGGGGCCGTCGCAATAGACGACGCCGTCGAGCAGCTTTTTCGCCTCTTCCGTACCAGCCGGGTCGAAGGCGCGCACGGTGGCGCCAGCTTCGATCAGCGCTGGTACGATGTCGAGCGACGGTGAATCGCGCATATCGTCCGTATTGGGCTTGAATGTCAGCCCAAGGACGGCGATCGCCTTGCCGGCGACGTCGCCGCCGCAAGCTTCGATGATCCGCTCCGCCATCTGCTTTTTGCGGCGGTCGTTAACGTCGACAACGGCTTCGATAATCCGCGTCGGCGCGTCCGCTTGTTGGGCTGTGCGCACGAGCGCCAGCGT
>JBCDJH010000205.1:0-4742 GCA_038747965.1 Pseudomonadota bacterium | reverse complement strand
GCCAACTACATCTGGCAGCCAGGCCTGAGCGCTGGCCAGCCGGCGACGTTGCTTGGCTTCCCCGTGACGGAAGCGGAGGAAATGCCGCCGATTTCGAGCGGTTCTTACTCCATCGCGTTCGGCGACTTCGAGCGTGGGTACTTGATCGTCGACCGTGTGGGTCTGCGGATCTTGCGGGATCCCTTCTCGTCCAAGCCGTTCGTGCTGTTCTACACCACCAAGCGCGTGGGCGGCGGCGTCCAGGATTTCGACGCCATCAAGCTGTTGCGGTTCGCGGCCTCCTAAGGCCGTCCGCAGCCCAACCTCACTGAAGTTGGGGGCGCGCTGGGTTTTCGCCCGCCGCGCCCCCTTTTTTTGACCAGCGAGAGGCGCCCATGAAAAGCGTGACGCACATCGCGCCGCCGAATGTAGAGCCGGTCTCCTTAACGGAGGCAAAGCTCCATCTGCGGATCGATCATTCCGATGAGGACAGTTACATCGCCGGCCTCATCGTCGCCGCGCGGCGCCTGGCCGAGAAACGCACCGGGCGTTCGTTCATCACCCAGACATGGGCGCTGACGATGGACGCCTTCGCCGATCCGGATGTTGTCGAGTTGCGGCGCGGCCCCGTGCAGAGCGTCGACCATTTTCGCGTCTATGACGCGGACGATACAGCCGAAACCGTTGCCGCGACTGCGTATCGGCTGGACGGGGAAGGCGCCTATCCGCGCCTCACCCGGCGCGGCGCGGCCTCGTGGCCAAGACCCGGGCGGCGCGCATCCGGCATTGAAATTCAGTACAGGGCTGGATTTGGCGACGCCCCTACCGACGTGCCGCAAGATGTGCGCCAAGCGATCTTGACGCTCGTTGCACATCTTTACGAGCGGCGCGAGATATTGAGCGAGCGCCGGCTTTATGAGGCCCCGCCTGCCTTCAGCGCGCTTCTCGCGCCCTACATGGCTGTGCGGATATGATCGGGCGGATGCGCCACCGGGTGGCGATCCAGAACCCGGTGCGGACGAGCGATAGCGGCGGGGGCGCCGCCGTCTCCTACCTGACGACGGCCGAGGTGTGGGCGGATGTAGAACCGCTCGCCTCAACCGGCCCTGTTTCGGCGGACCGGCGCGAGTATCGGCCACGGTTCGACGTGACGATCCGCTTTCGCTCGGGCGTCGATTTCCGCACCCGCATCGTCCATGACGGCCGCGCCCTCACGATCAACAGTATCCGCAGCGAGAACGAGCGCGGGAAGTTTCTTGTTCTTCGGTGTGAGGAGCGTGCGGCATGAGTGCGGCTTGGGCGCTTCAAAGCGGTTTGTACGCAGCTCTCGCCGGCGACCCTGGACTACAGGCGTTGCTCGGCGATCCGGCCCGCATCTTCGACGATCCGCCGGTGGACGCGATCTTCCCGTTTCTCACCATCGGCGAGAGCCGGGAGACGGACTGGGCGGGCGCGCCGACGGGCCTCGCGCACACGGTGAGCCTCCATGTCTGGTCGCGCTATGGCGGCCGCAAGGAGGTGAAGGACGTCTTCGGCGCCGTCTACGACGTTTTGCACGACGCTGATCTGACGCTCGCCGGATATCGGCTGATCAATCTCCGTTTTGTCTTTTCCGACGTGTTTCGGAAGCAGGACGGCGACACTTTTCAAGGCGTGATGCGCTATCGGGCCGTCACGGAAGCCCTCTAACCGAAGAAGGAGCCATAGAGATGGCGGCGCAAAAGGGACGGGACGTCCTCATCAAGATTGGCGACGGCGGCGCGCCCGAAGCCTTCACGACGGTTGGCGGGCTGCGCGCCAAAACAATCTCGCTGAACGCGCAGACGGTGGACGTCACCCATTCGCAGTCCGCCGGCGCGTGGCGGGAGCTGCTGGCGGGCGCGGGCGTGCGCTCCGCCAGCGTCACCGGGGCCGGCGTGTTCCGGGACGACGCCGCCGACGCGCTGGTGCGCGGCGCGTTCTTTAACCAGACGATCGCCAACTGGCAGCTCGTTATCCCGGACTTCGGAACCATCGAAGGGGCGTTCCAGATCGCCAATTTGGACTATGCCGGCGAGTTCGACGGCGAAGCGACGCAAAGCTTGACGCTGGAATCCGCTGGCGCGCTCACCTTCGTCGCGGCGTAGGCGGATGGTGTCGGCGACGCCCGTGAACGCGCCGCGGGGCGAGACGATCGTGATGGTGGACGGCGCGCCGCAGACCTTGCGCCTCACCCTCGGGGCGCTTGCTGAAATCGAAACCGGACTGGCGCTCGGCCGGCTGGAGGAGCTCTCCGAACGACTGGCCCGCGCGTCTGCTGAGGATTTGCTCGTCGTGCTCGGCGCTCTCGTGCGGGGCGGGGGAGGCCGGTTCGCCGACGCCGATCTTCGGGCCGCCAACATTGATCTCGGCGAAGCGGCCTCCGCCATCGGGCGCGCCTTCGCTGCGGGCGCATGAGGGATCAGGACGCGGCCGCCATGCGCCAAGCCGCTTGGCGCGGGCGCATGGAGATCGCTTTCGGGATGTTGAACCTGACGCCCGATGTGTTCTGGACCATGAGCGTGGCCGAATGGCGCTGCGCCTGCTCGGGCCTCAAGCGCCGGCTTGGCGCAGAAGGGTTCGATGTGGAGGCGCCGCTTGTCCGCGCGGACCTCAAGACACTGATGGAGCAGTATCCGGATGAAAGGGCGGCGCCATGACCGAAGATGAAGCGAGCGGCTCCCCCACGCGCGAAGCGGTTGGCGGTTTGACGGATGGGTTCGCGGCGGCGGGGGACGATATCGACGCCATCGTTCGGCGCGACATCCTTCCCTCCGTCGCGCTGATTGAGGAGGCGGTGCGCGCCTCCTCCCGCACGATCGGCGACGCGCTTGTAGGCGCGGCGGAGACGGGCCGGCTCTCCTTTAAGGACATGACGCGCTCCATTCTGGAGGATTTGAGCCGCATCGCGGTCGATCGGTTCGTACGGAACCCAATTGAGCGCGGTTTGCAGGGCGTGTTCTCGTCGCTTCCCTTTGGCGGGGCGCGGGCTTCGGGCGGCGCCGTTGCGCCGGGGTCGGCCTATCTTGTGGGCGAGCGCGGACCGGAAATCTTCGCGCCGTCCCGCAGCGGCGAGATCCTGCCGGCCAGCGGCAGCGGGCGGATGGTCACTGTCAATATGAATTTCCCGTCCTCGACCACGGCTGAGAGTTTCCAGAGGTCGGAAACGCAGATCGCCGCCCTTCTCAATCGCGCGGTGACGCGCGGTTCCCGGAACCTGTAGGAGCGCCCCATGAGCTTTCACGAAGTGCGCTTTCCGGTGGAGATTGCGCTGGACTCCACCGGCGGGCCCGCGCGGCGCACGGAGATTGTGGCGCTCGGCTCCGGCTTTGAGGAGCGGAACGCCACATGGGCGCATTCGCGGCGGCGCTATAACGCCGGGTACGGCGTCAAAACCCTCGCCGAAATGGAAGCGGTGATCGCGTTCTTCGAGGCGCGGCTTGGGCGGCTCTATGGCTTCCGGTGGCGCGACGCGTTCGACCACAGCTCGGCGACCGGCGGGGCGGCCCCGGCAGCGACGGATCAGCCGATCGGGACCGGCGATGGGGCGACGGCCTCGTTCCAGCTTGCCAAAACCTACGCGAGCGGCGGCGCCTCTTACGTTCGGCCGATTAAGAAGCCGGTCGCCGGGACTGTGTCGGTGGCTGTGGGCGGCGCCGTTCAAACGGGCGGCGCAGACTACTCTGTGGACGCAACGACCGGTCTCATCTCCTTCGACGCGGGCTCGATCCCCGCGCCTGGCGCGGCGATCACCGCGGGTTTTGAGTTCGACACGCCGGTGCGGTTCGATACCGATCAATTGGACATCAATCTCGCCGCCTTTCAGGCCGGCGACATCGCGTCCATTCCGCTTATCGAGATTTTAATCCCATGAGGACGATCCCGGCGGCGCTCGCCGCGCATCTCGCCACCGGCGCGACAACGCTCTGCCAGTGTTGGAAGATCGTGCGGGCGGATGGCGCGACCCTCGGCTTCACCGACCATGATGTGGATGTGTCCTTCGATGGGGTGACGTTCGAGGCGGAGACGGGCCTTGGCGCCTCGGCCCAGGAGACAAGCGAGGGCCTCGCCATCGACAATATGAGCGTGGTCGGAGCGCTTAATGCGGCGTCCTTGAACGAGCAAGATCTGGCCGCCGGGCGCTTCGACGGAGCGGCTGTCGAGCTATGGCGCGTCAATTGGCGCGATCCAGCCGAGCGCCTTCTTCTTCGGGCGGGAACGCTTGGGGAAGTCGCCCGCGGCGGCGTCGGCTTCACGGCGGAAGTGCGGGGCCTCGCCCATCATTTGGACCAGACGGTCGGCCGCGTCTATCAGCACACATGCGACGCCAATGTGGGCGACGCGCGCTGCGGCGTCGATCTGAATGCGGCCGCCTATCGCGGCGTGGGCGCGGTGGCGTCGGCGACGGACGATCGAACCTTCTCCGTGAGCGGTCTTAGCGCCTTCGCCGCGGCTTGGTTCGCGCGGGGGCGCCTGACATGGACCTCCGGCGCCAACGCCGGGCGCGTCGCCGATGTGAAGGCGCACAGCGTCTCGGGCGCCACGGTGAGTATTGAGCTGTGGACGCCGATGGCGGCGACCGTTTCGGCCGGTGACGGGTTCGCTGTGACGGCCGGCTGCGACAAACGGGCGGACACGTGCAAGGCGAAGTTCGCGAACCTCCTAAACTTTCGTGGCTTCCCCTTTATGCCGGGCAATGACTACCTTCTCACCTATCCCCGCAGCGGCGGCGAAAATGATGGCGG
>JBCDJH010000204.1:0-4752 GCA_038747965.1 Pseudomonadota bacterium | reverse complement strand
TCGCCCGTGAGCATGGACTCATCGACATACAGATTGTCGCTGCCCGCGAGGCGAACGTCCGCTGGAATCTTGTCTCCTGAACGAAGCAGAACGAGGTCGCCGACAACGACGTCCTCAACGGGAATGGTCCGCGCCGCCCCGTCTCTTATGACCTGGGCGGACCCTTTCACCATGTTGCGCAGCGCCGCGGCGGACTTTTGGGCCGAGAGCTCTTGCACCGCGCCGATGGCGGCGTTCAGCAAGAGGACGACAATAATAAAGACCGCGCTCGGCGTTTGCCCCACATACCAAGACAAAATTGCGGCGATCAACAGGATGTAAATGAAGGGGCTAAGGAACTGGCGGAGGAAGACTTCAGGCGCTCCAGGCAGCTTCGGCTCCGGCAGCTGGTTCGGCCCATCGCTTTGCAAACGGGCGGCGGCCTCCGCCGATGTCAAACCAATCTGGGTGATCGGCGTTTCAACATTCATGGGCCGCAATCCTTAACGTCTAGAGACGCCAACACCTCTAAACCGCTGCATTGCACCATATAGGAATGGACGCGACCGCGCACTCTGATTTATCAATGCCTCAGCGGTTTTTTGCGGGCTTGTTCTGTGTCCAACGGACCAAGCACTCGCTGAAATTGTGCGATTGCAAGATAGGCGCGTAAGGATCGAACCCATGACGGATCTCAGCGGGAAAAAGGGTCTGGTGGTCGGCGTCGCGAACGATCAGTCGATCGCCGCCGGCTGCGCAAATGTCTTCGCCGCGAAAGGGGCCGATCTCGCGCTCACCTATCTGAACGAGAAAGCGCGCCCGTTCGTTCAACCCGTGGCCGACGGGGTGGACGCGTCGATTTTCGAGCCGCTTGATGTGATGGACGACGCCGCATTGCCGCGTCTTTTTGACAAGATCACAGAGACATGGGGACGCCTCGACTTTCTCCTCCACTCCATCGCCTACTGCCCGAAAGAAGATTTGCACGGCCGTTTGACCGACTGCTCCCGAGACGGCTTCGTCCAGGCGATGGATGTCTCCGCCCACTCCTTCATCCGTATGGCGCGCCTTGCGGAACCGTTGATGGCGGATGGCGGTTCGCTGATGACGGTGAGCTACTACGGCGCTGAGAAGGTCGTTGATCATTACAATGTGATGGGGCCGGTCAAAGCCGCTCTGGAAGGGGTGGTGCGATATCTGGCCGCCGAGTTGGGGGCCCAAGGCATTCGCGTCAACACGCTCTCGCCCGGCCCGCTCAACACGCGCGCGGCGTCGGGCATCGACCATTTCGATGAGATCATCGAAGAAGCGAGAACCCGCGCGCCCGCGCAGCGAATGGTGACCATTGAAGAGGTCGGCGCGATGGCCGCCTTCCTCGCCTCCGACGATGCGAAAGCGATCACGGGCGATACGGCGTATATCGACGGCGGCTACCACGTGATGTCGTAAGAGGGCGCTAAGTCCATGCAATACATCGAGAATAGGACTTTCGACGAATTGCGGATCGGCGACAGCGCCGAACTCATTCGCACGTTGGAGCCTGAAGACATCAGCCTCTTCGCCGTCTCCTCCGGCGACGTTAATCCCATTCATCTGGAAACGGACTTTGCTGAGACAACGCGCTTCCACGAAATCATCGCGCACGGCATGTGGGGCGGCGCGCTGATCTCGGCGGTGCTTGGCACGCAGCTTCCCGGACCCGGCGCAATCTATTTGGAGCAGAGCTTAAGCTTCCAGAGGCCCGTTGGCGTGGGCGATACGGTGCGCGTCTCCGTAACCGTCACCAAACTAGAAGCCGCCCAACGGCGCGTCACGCTCGACTGCCGCTGCCTCAATCAAGACAGTGAGGTCGTCATCACGGGCGAGGCCACCGTGATCGCGCCGAAAGACAAAGTGCGCCGTCCGCGCGCGCTGCTCCCGAGGGTGCAAATCTATAAGCGCGGCCAGAGCTTCAATGAAATATTTGATCTAACGCGCGACCTGGATCCGATCGTCACCGCCGTTGTTCATCCCTGTAACGAGATTTCTCTCATGGGCGCGTTGAAAGCGCAGGACGATGGGCTGATCGCGCCGCTGTTGGTCGGGCCGCGCTCCAAGATTATGGCGGCGGCAGACGCGGCGGAACTTGATCTCTCGAATGCGGAGATTGTCGAAGCGCCGCACAGCCACGCGGCCGCTGAGAAGTCCGTTGAGCTGGTGCGCGCCGGGCGCGTCGAAGCGCTTATGAAAGGCGCCCTGCACACGGACGAGGTTATGTCGGCGGTCGTCGATAGAACGCACGGGCTCCGCACCGAGCGGCGAGTGAGCCACGTTTTCGCAATAGACGCGCCGAGCTATCCAAAGCCGCTTTTCGTCACCGACGCGGCGATCAATATCGCGCCCGACGTCGATGACAAGCGAGACATTGTTCAGAACGCCATCGATTTGGCGCGGGCCGTGGGCGTCGCCCGCCCGAAGGTCGCTATCCTGTCGGCGGTTGAGACGGTGTCGCCGAAAATCCCCTCAACGCTCGAAGCGGCGGCGCTTTGCAAAATGGCGGATCGCGGACAAATCACGGGCGGCGATTTGGACGGACCGCTGGCGTTCGACAATGCGATTTCCGCAGAAGCGGCGCGCACGAAGAACATCGCGTCGCGCGTCGCCGGAGACGCTGACATCCTCGTTGCGCCGGATCTGGAAGCCGGCAACATGATCGCGAAGCAGCTGATCTATCTGGGCGGGGCGGATGCGGCTGGCGTCGTCCTCGGCGCGCGCGTTCCCATCATGCTCACCAGTCGCGCCGATGGCGAGTTGGCCCGGCGCGCCTCCGCTATGTTGGCGCAGATCTTCGCCCATCGTCAGAAGGCGGTATGAGCCATGAGCGAGACAGTCCTTGTTCTGAATGCGGGCTCATCAAGCCTTAAGTTCGCGGCCTATGACATTGAAGATCTTAGCGTTCGCCTGCGTGGAAGCGTGTCCCGCATTGGCGACGGCGCAAGCATCGAAGTAACCCGAGGCGATGACGCGATCGAGCCCTCCGGCGCCTCGTCTCTGGCCGATGGCGACCACGCCGACCACATGCGATGGCTGCTCAATTCAATCGGCGACTGGCTGCCGGAGACGCGCGTCGCCGCCTTGGGGCATCGGGTTGTGCATGGCGGCCAGGCGTTTAGCGAGCCGGTGCGCGTCGACGCCGCCATTCTTGAGAAGCTTGACGCCCTGTCGCCGCTGGCGCCGAGCCATCAACCCCACAATCTGGCGCCGATCCGGGCCGTCGCGGACATCTGGCCGGATGCGCCCCAGATCGCTTGCTTCGACACCAGCTTTCACCGCACCCAGCCGCGCCTGGCGGAGCTGTTCGCCCTTCCCCGCCGGTTCGCCAACCAAGGCGTGTTGCGGTACGGGTTCCACGGCCTGTCCTACGACTACATCGCCGGGCGCACGCCGTCTGTTTTGGGAGACGTCGCGTCGGGCCGGGTGGTGGTCGCGCATCTCGGCCATGGCGCCAGCATGTGCGCCATGAAGGGCGGGCGCAGCGTGGCGACGACGATGGGCTTCACCGCCCTCGATGGGCTGATGATGGGAAAGCGGTGCGGCGCGCTCGATCCCGGCGTTGTCCTCCATCTGATGGAAGAGGACGGGCTCTCGCTCACCGACGTGCGAACACTGCTCTATAAAGAGTCCGGATTGTGCGGGGTGTCCGGCGAAAGCGACGACGTGCGCTCATTGCTAGACTCCGAAACGCCCGAGGCTGCCGAGGCGCTGGACCTCTTCGCCTACCGCGCGGCGCGGGAAATCGGGTCGCTCGCCGCCGCATTGGATGGGCTGGACGCGCTTATCTTCACCGCCGGGATCGGAGAAAACTCGGCCGACATGCGCCGCCGCATCTGCGCCCATTGCGGATGGCTTGGCGTTCACATCGACGACGACGCCAATGACAGCGGCGGGCCCATGATCTCCAAAGCCGGCGGCGCGGCGTCCGCGTGGGTGATCCCGACAGACGAGGAAATCGTCATCGCGCGGGCCGTCAAGAAAGCCATTGATTAAGTAGCGGTCGTCTGGCCCTTCGCCCACGCCCCACCGATCCGCAGGTGAATTGCGACTCGCAGGCGCGCGCGCCTATCCTGAGCCCATGGCCAGCCAAGTTGAACGCACGCGGCGATCCACCGGGACCATGGTGCGGATCCTCAAAATCATGGAGCCCTCCGTGCCAACGGCGCATGATCGCTTCAAGACCCATCCAAGCGACATCGCCGCTCTGCACTTCATCGGCGAGAATCCGGGCGCTCAGGGGAAGGCGCTGGCGGCGCATCTAGGCGTCGCGGCGACAACAATTTCCAGCCTATTGAGCCGGCTGGAAGCCGCAGGCCTAGCGCGGCGGGACCGCCCGCCGGAGAACCGCCGAAGCGTCGCCCTCTACCTAACCGATGAGGGAGAGGCCTCGCGGACAGCAATCCTTGAAGAGGAACGTGAAACGGCGAAGCGGATGTTGGCCCCCCTACCACACGCAGACCGAGAAGGCTTCGTTCGGGCCTTGGAGCTGATCGCGAAGGGGCTCAGCGACGAAGTCAAGGATTGAAAACTACGACGGCCGTACTATACTTCGGCCGTAATGACAGCGTCCCTTGAACATCGGAAAGCAAGGCCAGCACGCCGAGCGGCGACCGCACTCGGCTCGGCGTTCATCGCCTTCGCCGCAGCGCTTTGGTTGGCGCTGCCGCAAACGTCTCAGACTGTCCGCCATCCAGATCCTGTAGACGGCGTCGCCCTCTTCGAAATCCGTTTGGATGTCGC
>JBCDJH010000203.1:0-4768 GCA_038747965.1 Pseudomonadota bacterium | reverse complement strand
ATGATCCCAGCAGTGGTGTTGCGTCCAAAGAGCGTACCCTGCGGTCCTCGAAGAACTTCAACTTGTTCCATGTCGAAGAGCGGAAAGCTTTTCAACACCACGTTCTCCATCACGATGTCGTCCATGATGACAGAAACGGGCTGCGACGCCGCAAGATCAAAGTCGGTGTTACCGAAGCCTCGAATATAGAAGCGAGGCGCCACACGACCATTTGATGATTCAGCATTAAGGCCCGGAATACGGGCAGACAGGGCGCGTATGTCCTCACCACCGGCCTGGAATTGCTGCAGAGTTTCGCCAGAGAGCGTCGAGATAGAAATCGGAACCTCTTGCAGGTTCTCCTCACGCTTCTGCGCGGTGACGATCACTTCGTCGATCTGCGCTTGCGCGGCGCCGATCGGCGCGGAGACGCCCGCGGCCACCAACGCCGCCAGGCTGCTTTTCGTCCAAAGACCGAATTTCATGGGTACCCCTTCTTTCGTGTCCAATTGCGATTGACCGCGTTTGAGACCGATCTCGCTGTCTCGCCCCGCCCGGCTCGTTCATCGGCCAAGATTGGCTGGCCGTGACGTCACGGTCCCGTGAATATTAAGCTTAAAAACTACGGAAATGCTGGGCCGGTGACCAGCGTTTCGACTATGTCGCGGTGCAATATCTCGGACCTGTGGTGAAAATACCATCTTTTGCTCTGGAGGAGCGCAAGGCCGGGGCGCGGGCGCCGCTCGCATAATCACCGCGAAATCAGGCCGATAAGCGCGCCAGCAGCCCCGTTTTCGTGGGCTCGTCGCAAAACGCGGCGGCGATGGCCGTGCGCGTGATCCCTGCAAGATCGGCGTGGCCGAAAGCAAACGCCTCGCCCGCACGCCGGTACTCGTCGCCAATACTCGCGCCGAAGAAGGCTGGATCGTCGGAGCCGAGCGCCACCCGCGCGCCGCCTTTTATGAGGTCGGGCAAAGGGTGCGCCGCCCACCCCGAGTACAAACCAATCGCGATGTTGGACGTCGGGCAAACTTCCAAAACCACGCCGCGCGCAGCCAACTCGGCGAGAAGAGACGGATCTTCGATGGCGCGCACGCCATGGCCGAGCCGCTCTGGCTTGAGCCATTCCAGCGCCGCGCGCACGCTCTCTGGCCCGCATATCTCACCGGCGTGCGCGGTGAGGCCGAGCCCCGCTTCCCGGGCGATGTCAAAAGCCCGGGCGAAGTCGCGGGGCGCGCCAAACGCTTCGTCCCCGGCGATGCCAAAGCCCGTGAGTCGCGGATGATCCGCCTCCGCCGCGAGGCGCGCCGCAGCTTCCGCTTTCGCGGCCCCATAATGCCGCACGCTGGTGGCGACCATGCGCGCAATCGGCCCGCCGGCGGCTTCGGCCGCATCCATCGCGTCGCCGACGGCGGCGATCATGTCGCCAAAAGACAGCCCGACGCCAGCGGCGTGGTCGGCGGAGACGAAGACCTCCGCATAAATCACGCCTTCGCGCGCGGCCGCCGCGAGATGGTCAGCCGTGATGTCGTGATAGTCTTCAGGCGTTCGAATAACCCGCGCCATGGCGTCATAAACGCTAAGAAAGTCCTCAAAAGTGCTCCAGGCGTACTCGCCTGTTTCCGTGAACAGCCGCGAGACATCTATGGCATGGCGTTTTGCGAGCTTTCGCGCCATCAACGGCGTGGTCACGGCTTCTAAATGACAGTGCAAATCCGCAAGCGGAGGAAGCGGCGAGGTCATAAGCTGAAAGAGCCTCTGTGGGCGTTGCAGGCCAGACGCATGTGGCGGCGCCCGTTCCGCACGCACTGATGATTAATCGGGCGGCGCCGAATACGGGGTCGTTCCGCCTGTTCGAGCGCCTATTGGGCGAGGTTTTCTCGGCGGACGGTAAATCCTACGATGCTCTTATGGACATGCAAACCACCGGCGCGGCCGGCCATCGATCGCGGCGCGCGCCTGTGGCGCTTTCACTGGCCGATCTCCCCCTCGAACGCCAAAACCGGGCCGATGGGGCCGCGCGCATCGCCTTTCAGCGCCTGAGCGACGGTCGAACGGTCCTGAAAGACCTTTATCATCGCCAGCCGCTGCGCGCGCTGCTGCCGATCACCGCCCATGGCGAGCCGCCCTCGGCGATTCTCACCTGCGTCTCTGGCGGCCTCGCCGGCGGCGACCGGTTGTCCGTCGATGTCAGAGTGGAAGACGGCGCGAGGGCCTGCGTCATTGGGCAAGCGCCCGAGAAAATCTACCGCTCTCTGGGCCCCAATGCCGAGATCGAGGCGCGCTTGGACGTTAGCGCAGACGCGTATCTGGAGTGGCTTCCCCAGGAGGCCATTGTCTTCGACGGCGCACGCATGCGACGGCGCACGCGTCTCACGATTGATGGCAGCGCGTCCCTCCTTGCTGGCGAGATGATCGCGTTCGGCCGCGCCGCCAAGGGCGAACCTTTTGAGAGGGGGTACGTATTTGACGGATGGGACGTGCGCCGCCAGGACGGGCGCCTTTTGTGGAAAGACGCGCTACGTTTTGGCGATTGCGGCGCGGCCCAGATGCAGGCGGCGCTCCATCAGCCCTCAACGCTTGGCGGCGCCGGCGCATGCGCCACCATCATCGCACAGACCACCGACCCAAAGGGCGCCGTCGATGCGGTGCGCCGGCTTGAGTCTGTTCTTGAAACAGCGGGCGGCGCCTCGATTGGCGCGACGCAGGTGAACGGCCTCGTCCTTGTGCGTCTTCTCGGGCGACAGGCGCGGCCCTTGCGCGCCGCCTTCGGCGTGATATGGGGAGAGCTGAGGGCGCGCGTCGCCAACCTACCAAACCGTATGCCGACGATTTGGCGGATTTAGGCTTATCGCGCGCCGCAACTTTGGGATAGGATAGACAGGATGCCGGGCAATAAGGGATCAATGCGATGCACTTAAGTCCTCGTGAAAAAGACAAGCTGATGATTTCCGTCGCCGCGATGGTGGCGCGTAATCGTCTGGAGCGCGGCGTTAAGCTGAATTATCCCGAAGCGATTGCGCTGATCTCGGACTTTGTCGTTGAAGGCGCGCGGGATGGACGCTCCGTCGCCGACTTGATGGAGGCGGGCGCTGGCGTCGTTAGCCGCGACCAGGTGATGGACGGCATCGCCGAGATGATCCACGACGTTCAGGTGGAGGCGACGTTCCCAGACGGAACGAAGCTCGTCACCGTTCACAGCCCCATAAGGTGAGCGCAATGATCCCAGGAGAAATCATCACCGCCGATGGCGACCTTACGCTGAACGAAGGCCGCGAGGCGATCACGCTCACCATCGCCAATTCCGGCGACCGCCCCATTCAAGTCGGCTCCCACTACCATTTCTTTGAGACCAACGCCGCCCTGAAGTTCGACCGCGAAAAAGCCAAAGGGCGCCGGCTCGATATCCCCGCAGGCTCGGCCGTGCGCTTTGAGCCTGGCCAAGAACGGGAGGTGGAGCTGATCCCCTACGCCGGCGCGCGCGTTGTTCATGGCTTCACCGGCGCCGTCTCCGGCCCGCTTCCCAAAGAAGGAGCCTGACTGAGATGGCCCGCACAATCGACAGGCAATCCTACGCCGCCATGTTCGGCCCGACGACGGGCGACAAGGTGCGCCTCGCCGACACCGATCTCATCATCGAGGTGGAGTCGGATAAAACCGTCTACGGAGAGGAAGTGAAGTTCGGCGGCGGCAAGGTGATCCGCGACGGGATGGGCCAATCCCAAACGTCGCGCAGCGAAGGCGCCGTGGACACGGTGATCACCAACGCTCTCATCGTCGACTACACTGGCGTCTACAAAGCCGATGTGGGGCTCAAGGACGGGAAGATCGCCGCCATCGGCAAGGCCGGCAACCCGGATGTGCAGCCCGGCGTCGACATCGTCATCGGTCCGGGCACGGAGGCGATCGCCGGCGAGGGACGCATCCTCACCGCCGGCGGAATCGACGCCCACATCCACTGGATTTGCCCGCAGCTGTGCGAAGAGGCGGTGGCCTCTGGCCTCACCACCCTGCTCGGCGGCGGAACGGGGCCGGCCGAAGGCACCAACGCCACCACCTGTACGCCGGGCCCTTGGCACACGGCGCGTATGCTGCAAGCGGCGGACGGCTTTCCCATCAATCTCGGCTTTTTCGGCAAGGGCAACGCCTCCCAACCGGCCGCGCTGAAGGAGCAAGTGGAAGCGGGCGCCTGCGGTCTCAAACTGCATGAGGATTGGGGCACGACGCCGGCCGCGATCGATTGCTGCCTTTCCGTCGCCGAGGAGACCGACATCGCCGTCGCGATCCATACGGACACGTTGAACGAATCCGGGTTCGTGGAGACGACCACCGCCGCTTTCAAAGGCCGCACCATCCACGCGTTCCATACGGAAGGCGCCGGCGGCGGCCACGCGCCGGACATCATCAAGCTGTGCGGCGAGGCGAACGTTCTGCCCTCAAGCACCAACCCCACGCGGCCCTTCACCGTCAACACCATCGACGAACACCTCGATATGCTTATGGTGTGCCACCACCTCGACAAATCGATCCCCGAGGATGTGGCTTTTGCGGAGAGCCGGATCAGGCGCGAGACGATTGCCGCGGAAGACATCCTCCACGATATGGGGGCGTTCAGTATCATCGCGTCCGACAGCCAGGCGATGGGCCGTGTGGGCGAGGTGATCATCCGCACCTGGCAGACTGCCGACAAGATGAAAAAGCAGCGCGGCGCGCTGTCTGAGGAAACCGGCGACAACGACAACATTCGCGTGCGCCGCTACATCGCAAAATACACGATCAACCCTGCGAT
>JBCDJH010000202.1:0-4796 GCA_038747965.1 Pseudomonadota bacterium | reverse complement strand
TCGACGCTGGTGTCGCCGTTGACATTGTCAATCCCGCCGGGGACGAGCAACGTTTGCGGGAGGTCGGCGTCGCCTTGGACGTCGTTCAGCCCTGCGTTAGTGGTGGCGTCCAGTGTGGTGCGCTCGCGCGTGTAGCGCAGGCCGACGCTGAGCGTAAGGAGGTCCGTCACGTCGAAGTCGTTGTTAAAGAAGGCGGCGAGGGAACCAATTTCTTGATCCAGGATGCCGACTAGGCGCGGCGGCAAACCCGCGTTAGCGGGCGGCAAATTAAAGGGGTTGTCCACGCCTATCGCGAGGCTGTCCACTTGGCTCAGATCATCCCGTTGATAAAAGCCGCCCAGGACGAAGTTAGAGCGGTCTTCAAACAGGGTCCCGGTCAGGCGGACTTCTTGCGTAAACTGATCAAGTTCGTTGAAGTAGTCCAAATCACTGCTGGCGATGGGCGTCGAGTCCGAATCTTCTGTCTGATCGCGGTTGTAGCGGTCATAGGATGAAATCGAGGTCAGCAGCAGCCCGTCGAAATCGTGCTCGATGCGCAGATAGCCGCCGTAGAAGCTGTCATTCTTCCGCGGAGGATTATTTTGGTTGATGGTGAATACATCAGCTGGTTCGGTTTCGAGTTCCGGCCGGCCATTGAGCGCGGCGAGGCCATTGAACTTGGCGCAGGTGTCCGGCGCGAAGCTCACTTGGCCGGCGACAGCTTCAGGGCAGAAGCCGGGCGCGGCGGCGTTGAAAATGCCGGGCCCCTTGTAAGCGATTGTCTCCGAGTTATCGACGCCGCCCTGGGCCAGCACCTTGACGGTGGTCGCCGGGCCTTCCCATTTCAACTGTCCGCGGAATTGGTGAATGTCGGGCGTTCCGTGCTCCTCGCCGTCGAACTGGTTGAATTGCGGGCCGCCGCTTCCGAAGCCGGAATAGAACGAAAACCGACCAGACAACTCGTCCGTAATTGGACCGCCAACAGCGCCTTGCACATTGAAGCGCTCGTGAATGTCTGCTTCCCCGCGAAGATACCCTTCAAATTCTTGGGTCGGCTCATTGTAATAAAAGTTCGCCGCGCCGCCCGTCGTGTTGCGGCCGAAGATTGTGCCTTGGGGGCCCTTCAGAATCTCGATGCGATTGATGTCGAAGTTGGGCCGCGCCGCCTGCCAGTTCTTGCTCACATAAACTTCGTCATTGTGGATCGCGACGGGGGCGTTGAAGTTGCCGGCGAATTCGTTGAGGCCGATTCCCCGGATAAAGAAGCTCTGAATGATAGAGCCATTGCCATACGCCTCCACTCCAGGCGCTTGGCCGGCGAGAGCGCCGATGTCGTTGCCGAAGAACCGGGCCTCTTCTTCCCCAAAGGCCGAGATCGAAATGCCGACCTCTTGGAGGTTCTGCTCGCGTTTTTGCGCCGTGACGACAATTTCATCCAGTTGCGCCATCGCCAGCGTTGGAAGTGCGGCGGCCGCTGCGCCTAGAAGCCCCGCGCTCGCCAACAGGCGGCGTTTGGACGCCCGGCGTCGCCCGCCTTTGATCTGGTGGTCTTGTCCCATCGAGAAGTCCCCTCTTATTGCGTTCCGCTATATGGACCGGCCATTCGCCCAAGCGTGGCGGACATCGGGGGGTGGGGCCACCACCCGATAGGGTGGCGGTCGCTCACACAACTGTGAAAAATCGGCTAAAGCGCTGCAAACAGAGATTTGGCGAAAAGCGCGGCTTCGGTCCGGTTCGAGACGCCTAACTTATTGAAAACACGCTTCAAATACCATTTGACGGTGTTCTCGGCGAGGTTCAGATCGGCGCAAATCTCGCGATTTTTGGCGCCGGCGACCAATCGCTTCAGGATTTCCAGTTCGCGGTTGGTGAGTTCTTGCAACACAATGCGCTCCGAAGCCGCCGGCGAAACGGGCGCTGGCGCGTCCGGAGCGGCGGCGGCCAAGAGGGCGTCGCCATAACAGGCGAGGGAGGGCGCATCAGTTTCGGCCGCCCAAAGCCGGATGAGGTCTTCCACGCCGCGGCCGGCGTCTAAGATCGGCCGAACGAAGCCGGATCGTTCGCTGAGCTTGATCGCCCGGCCCATGGCTGCGAGCGCGTCTCGCGTTTCCCCAACGCTTGCGAACCCGATCCCGAGTTTGGACAGCACGAAAATCGATCGATAGACGCGGCCCCGACGCTGGCACCGGTCCGCTAACGTCTCCCATATGTCGATCGCCGCCCGTGGGCGGCCGGTGGCTTGCAGCACTTCCGCGCGGATGAGGTCGCTCCAAAGCGCAACCCGGCTCCACACGCCGCTGTCCGCCGCGCCTGCATCGCTCCACACCGCCTGCGCCGTTCGGAACACGGCCATCGCCTCTTGCGTATCGTCCGCATCCATCAGCCGCATGAGCTTTGCGTAGAGCGCCCGCAGATGCAGCGCCGTATGGCCGCTGTTCAAAGCGTAATCGACGGCGCGCTCTAGCACCCGGTCCGCCTCCGCGCGGCGCTCGGCAATGCGCAACAGATTGTAATGCACAAGGAGCGCGTTGGCGTAGATATCGGGTTCGCAAAAGTCTTTGATCCGCTCCAGATGCGCCGGGAGTTCCTCTATGAGGCCGCCAAAAGCGTTCAGCTCATAGTTCAAGGAGGCGGAGTAAAGGCTTGCCGTAGAGGCGAGAGGCGCGTCTGCTTGCACATGGTCGGCAGCGTAGCGTTCGGCTTGGGTGAAGTGCGTCGCTGCTTCGCTCGTGCGTCCTTCGACAAAGTCCGCCATTCCGCGAAAGCACTCCGCATACACCACGCCAATGGTGCAGCCTTCCGCCAAGTGAAGTTCATAGGCTTGACGCAACTCGTCCTTCGCGGCGGCGCTGTCGCCGAGGGCCAGATGCGCAAACCCGCACACGTTATGGAGCGACGCTCGGAAGACGGGAGAGAGTTGCTCTTCGTTTTGACACACGATTTCAGATCGCCGCCGAACCTCCTCCATATCGCCGCCGCGAAAATCAACAATGACCGACACGGCTTCAAGGTCGGCGCGAAGACGTTGGTACTCGTCTTCTGAGGCGAAATGGCCTACCGCGCGCAATGTGTCGATGGTGACGCGCGAGGCCTCGTATTGTCGGATGATGGCCGCGGTCGTCTCGTTCATATGGGCGAACAAGAAACAGAGATAGAGCGGCAAACGCGGGCGGCGCACCATCACCGCCTTCGGTATAAGGCCAATCCACGCAGCGAGCGGGGCGACCGCCCCTTCATTGAAAAGCTCTGTGGCGTGAGCTTCGACCAAATCACAGGCCCGCTCGAACTCCTCCGCGCGCATGGCGTAGGCGATGGCCGCGCTGAAGTCCCCCTCCGCCTCGAACCAGGCGCTTGCTTTCATCAATAGGCGACGCGCCCTTTCGGGGTCTTCCGCGTATAAAATCTGTGTCAGGAACTGTTGGAAAAGGTGATGGTATCGCCGCCAACTGCGACCCTCATCAAGGGCGGCGATAAAGAAGCCGCGCGCCTCCAAGGCGTCGAAACGCCGGCGCGCCTCGGCGGGCGGAACGTCCGCCACCGTGGCGGCGAGGGGGTCGCTCAAACGGTCAAGGACGCTGGTGTTCAACAAGAACTGCTGCAGCTCCTCCGGCAGCGCGCCGTAGATTTGCTCTTCAAAATAGGCGGCCGCGTCCTGTCGCTCGCCGGTGAGGGCGCGGATGACGGCGTGGGCGTCGGCGTTCAGCTGGAGCCCCAGATGGGCGAGCTGAAGGCCCGCGGGCCAACCTTCGGTCTTCTTATGAATTTCCTGGGCCAGGTCTTCGCTGAGTTCGCAGCGATCCAGCGCCTCAAAGAAGGCTGTGGCCTCCTCGGCGTTGAAGGCCAAGTCGTCCCAATGCAGGAGGCGGAGGCGGTTCCTGACGCGCAGCTCCGACAAGGGCAGCGCCGGGCTTTCGCGAGAGGCGAGAAAGATCTTCAGATTTGGGGGCTGGCACTGCACCAGCTTGCGAAGCAGCTTCGCCGCGCCGCCCGTTGCGAAATGGGCGTCGTCAATGAAGAGAGAAATCGGTCCCCCATGGGCGATAAGCTGGTTCGACAGCCGATCGATCGCGGCTTTGTGCTCTTCGTCATGGGCGTCTAAGCGCTCAGCCAGGCCAGTGGTGAGGGTGGGGTCGATCTCCGAAAGGCCGCACAGCAGCAGCGCCCAGGCGGCCGGCGCTGTGTCGTCCCCCTCATCGAGCGAGAGCCACACGCATTGGGCCCCGGCTTCGCGCTCCCGCATCAGCATCTGCTTGAGCACCGTCGTCTTGCCCGCGCCGGCTCCGGCCACGATCGCTGCAATGGCGCCCGATTTCACCTCGCTGAGGCGATCCAAACAGCGGGTGCGCGCGACCTCTTCGCTCCGCGTCAGCGGCGCGCGTATTTTCACGCGCGCGATCTGGGCTGTCATGTTAGCGGCCCCTCGCACTCGGATGTGCGCGCCGCGCGCCACTCCGGCGCGGACGCTAACAATCCCTTAAGAAAGGCGGAGTTCACCCTCTAATTTACCTCACGTTTAGTCGCCCTAACGCAACTATAGCTAACGTTGTGTCGGGCGGAGATCATTTTTGCATGTTTTTGTTGGGTTCAGGCGGCGCGTCTTCAGTTCTAGCTGCGGCGAGCCGCTCGCAAGCGATTATCGAGTTTGATCTGGACGGCAAGATTCTCAACGCGAACGAGAATTTCCTCAAGGTCATGGGCTACGCGCTGGACGAGATCAAAGGCCAGCATCACCGGATGTTCGCCGAGCCTGAGTACGCCCGCAGCGCCGATTACGCAGATTTCTGGCGGCGACTGAAGGCCAGCGAGTATCAGTCAGC
>JBCDJH010000201.1:0-4825 GCA_038747965.1 Pseudomonadota bacterium | reverse complement strand
GCGCATTCCGGAAGTTGTGAAGAGCGTCCATTCCGCGCTCGGAACTTTGGGCCAGCCCGAACAACCAGCCGCCGGCGCGCCTGCGGTGCCGATCAAAAAATCAATCACTCCAGAGTATTTGGTGTGTTTGGAAGACGGCAAAAAGCTGAAAATGCTTAAGCGTTACCTGCGGTCCCAATATGGGATGACGCCGGAAGAGTATCGCAAGCGTTGGGGACTGCCCGCCGACTACCCGATGGTGGCGCCCAGCTACGCCGAGCGGCGCTCCCAATTCGCCAAGAAAATTGGCCTCGGCCGCGCCGCCAAGAAAACAACGGCGAAGCGTCCGGGTCGTCCGCGTAAGAAAAGCTAGAGTAGAACGCCCCTGGCGTTCGATCGATCCGGCTGGGCTTCAGTTCGCCTCATCAGTTTTCGTGCGGCCAGCGTTTCAAGATATCTTTGAGGCGTATGCGCCGGCGCTGTGATAGAGGCTTCTCGCCCGGATAGGGGATCGACGGCGATCGCCTGAACAGCGTCGCCAACAGCGCGAAACTCAAACAAGATTTCGCGGCTCGTTTTCATACATCACCTAGATCCGCCGCCAAGGTCCGAGCTAACGCATCGCGTTAGCGCCGGCCGTGGCGGCGTGGTCGCGCGCCTACAAACGAAAGCGGATTTGATCCGTCCAGAAACGCTCTAGCCGCATCAACGTTTTGTTGGTTGTCTCAATCAGGGCGGAATCGACGCCGCCCACCTCAACCAAGGACAAAAGCTGGCGATCGTAAAGGCCAGTGAGCCGGTCGCGCACGCTGCGGCCCTTCTCCGTCAAACTCACGCGTACGGAGCGCCGATCGGCGTCGGAGCGCTTGTGGTCAATGTACCCAGCTTCCACAAGCTTCTTCAAATTGTAGGAGACGTTAGAGCCAAGATAGTGGCCGCGGCTGCGCAACTCGCCGGCGGTGAGTTCGGCGTCGCCAATATTGTAAAGCAGAAGCGCCTGAACGCTGTTGATGTCGGTTTGGCCAATACGCTCAAGCTCGTCCTTAATGACGTCGAGCAATTGCCGGTGCAGGCGCTCGATAAGCGTCAGCAAACGCAAGTACGCCGTTTTCAGGTCGTCTTCCGGGTTCGCTTCTTCGCGGAACGGTTCCGCCTCTAACGCGTTTTGCGCCATGCTCATGGTCCACTCGCCCCAACTCAACCGACTTCAGATAAATGCGGAGAGAAAGTAGGAAGTATTCGCTAAAGAGACGTTTATGCGGTCTTTCAAATTGTTGAGAAACCGCCGCTTCGGAGCGTCGCAGCCCGTTTAGGGGTTAGCGGCTTCCCATTTCAGCGCAACGCCGAACTCCTCGGCGGCCGTGTCGACGCCAGCGAGGAACGCAAAGCCGAGATCGGCGAGGTGAACTGGCGTTTTCGGAGCTACGGAAACGCGAAGCGCCGCAGGTTCAGAAACGAACTGCCGCGCCTCAGCCACGGCGATCCGCCCGGCGCCGCCTGCCTCTAAGGCGCTCTCAAACGCCCCGAGAGCCGTTACGATCTCCTCCCGCGTGGTTTCTAGGTCGCGCCCACGCTCCCGGGCCGCCGCGTCCAACACCGCATCGAAGAAGGATTTGTCCTCATATCGCCAGTCCGCGGCTGCGAGCCGAGCGCCCAGTGCGCCAGCGGCCCAGAAAGCCGGCCCAGGCATGTCGGGGGGCGCGATGGTGAAGCCGAAGTCGAGAGCGAAGAGGTCTGGGGCGTCAAGACGCGCGTCGGACACTTCGATGAACCCATCTGCGACGCGCCAACGGTCGCGGTAGTCGAACGGCGCGCGCTCGCCCAGCACCGCCGCCAAGCTGGCGAGATCGCTTTGGGCGTCGATGCGTGGGTAGAAAACGGCCCCAGAGATTTCGGTTTCGCTGGGGAGCGGCGCGGACAGCCCCGGCCACTCGTTTCCAGCGACAAGGCGCGCGCGCTCAACTTCAAGTCGGGAGCCGCCGTGCAGCCGCGCATCGACCCCGGCCAAGGTGAGGGAGGGGGCGCGCCGCGGATCTCGGCTTTCGGCGCGCCCAGGGCCCGAGCCCGCCGACGCGGCAGCGCGCAAATCGAGGCGCCGAACGCCGCCAGACGCGATCGTGACCTCCAGGCCGTCCGGCCCTCCCCGCGCGATCCTGGCGTTCTTGAGACTCGCCCGCCCCATAAAGCCGCGCCGATAATCATCGATGCTGAGCTGCTCGGCGGACCAAGTCGCGCCGGGCTCGCCAAGATCGGCCCGTAGGCCCTGCGCAGTCATACGGCCGACCGATAGAGCGTTCAGGGCGGCGGCGGCTGAAAGCGACAGGCTGTCGCCGGCCGCCACAGCGTCCGAAAGCTCCGTTGAGAGGTAGAGATCGGTGACCGCCGCGCGCCCAGCTTCGAGCGTCCGGCCGTCGTTGAACGCGACGCTCAAGCCGCTCGCCGAGACGGCGTTTGCGACCCGCATCATGTCGCGCTCCGCCGCGCCGGGACGGGTGGACGCCCTCGCCGCGGCCCCCGCGACCTCTAAACGCTCCACTGCGACCCAAAGCAGTGGCTCCGGGGGGCGATCGAGCCGAAGATCCCGCACCACCCAGCGTCCCTGCAACCCGCCGATGGGGCCTTGCGGGCGGATGGATGCGAAAGCGCCCCCATAGGGCTCGATCAACTCAGCGAAGGCGGCGCTGGCCGCGCGCCGGCTCCCGAGCTGCAGAGCGATCGCTCCAATTATCAGCGCGACCAGCAACGCCGCGATGGGAGCCAAAAGGCCGCGTTTCATTCCGCGTCTCCTCAGAGGCTTCGAAGGGATACGCGATCCCTTGAACGGACGCTGCTTATGTCACCGCGGCGGCGCGGCGCACAAGCGCGTCGATTGCGGGATCACGGCCGCTTTCGAGCTTCGCGCGAAATGTGTCAGAAAAGCGATGCGCGTTCGCGCCCCGAATAACAGAAGGACCGCCGCCATGGCAGAGACCGCCATCCCAGCCCTTGGACGCTATCCTGAGAGCCGCCCGCGCCGCTTACGGGCCGCGGATTGGTCGCGCCGGCTGGTGGCGGAAACGTGGGTGACGCCGAGCGATCTCATTTGGGCGACGGTGCTTCGCGAAACGCCAGCGGGCGGCGGGGACTCGGAGGAGCCGATCCCCTCCATGCCAGGGCAATCAAGGCTGACCGTCGAGCAAGCCGTCGCCCGCGCCGAGAAAGCCGAACGCCTCGGCGTGCCCGCGATGGCTCTCTTCCCCTTCACCGACCGCGACAAGCGCTCGCCGGACGGCGAGGAGGCGCTCAACCCCGACAACCTCATGTGCCGCGCCGCCCGCGCCATTAAACAAGTCGCCCCGAATGTCGGCCTGATTTGCGACGTCGCGCTCGATCCCTATACGGACCACGGCCATGACGGCGTCCTGCGGGGCGACGTCATCGCCAATGACGAGACCAACGCCATCCTCGTGCGCCAGGCGTTGCTGCAAGCGGACGCCGGTTACGACATCGTCGCCCCGTCCGACATGATGGACGGCCGCATCGGGGAAATCCGGTCCGGCCTTGAAGAAGCGGGCCGCGCGGACGTCCAAATCATGTCTTACGCCGTTAAATACGCCTCCGCTTTCTACGGGCCCTACCGGGACGCCATTGGCTCGAGCGGCGTCCTCAAGGGCGACAAGAAAACCTACCAGATGGACCCCGCGAACGCCGATGAGGGCCTAAAAGAAGCTGCGATGGACATCGCGGAGGGCGCCGATAGCCTGATCGTCAAGCCGGGCCTCGCCTATCTCGATATGATCGCCCGGGTGAAATCCGCTCTGAAGGCGCCGACCTTCGCGTTCCAGGTCTCCGGCGAGTACGCCATGATGATGGCGGCCGCCCAGAACGGCTGGCTCGACCGCGACGCCGTGTTGATGGAGGCCCTTACAGCGTTCAAGCGCGCTGGGGCCGACGGCGTGATCACCTACTACGCGGACTGGGCGGCGGAGCGCCTCGGCTGAGGCGGGCCGCCCCAGCTCAAATTTACGTCTTCCTTGCCATCGGCCGGTAGAGTGCGTGGGTTGCGTTTAGCGTTTCCAACCGCCTGAGCTTGAACGAGACCCCAAGCCTTCATGGATCCCAGCCCCGACTTCGTTTGGCAGATGTGGCCGGCCTTCGCGGTGATCGCCGCCGCGATCGGCCTCTACAGCGTCGATAGGATCCCGATCGAGATGGTGTCGATCGGCGTGATCCTGGCGTTGATGGGCTTCTTTCACGCGTTCCCCGTAGTCAGCGCCAACGGCGAGAACGTGTTGGGACCCGGAGACTTGCTCGCGGGCTTCGCCAATCCGGCGCTCTTTAGCGTCATGGCGCTGTTGGTGATCGGCCAAGGCATGTTTCAGTCGGGGGCGCTGGAGAAACCCACGCAATCGTTGCTCGCCCTCTCCGAGAAGCGCCCGGCGGCGACGACGGCCGCCACCTTCGCCTTTATGTTTTTCACCAGCGCGTTCATGAACAACACGCCCGTGGTGGTGATTTTCATCCCTATCGTCGCGGCCCTAGCCGCCCAGCGGGGCGCGCCGGCCTCGAAGCTGATGATGCCGCTCTCCTTCGTTTGCATTCTCGCCGGGATGACCACGCTCATCGGCTCCTCGACCAACCTGCTCGCCGCCGACAGCTATCGACAGGCGACAGGCGAGCGGATCGATTTTTTCGAGTTCACTGTCCCCGGCGCCTTTCTCGCCTCGATCGGGCTTCTCTATATGGCGGTGATCGGCCGAAACCTGATGCCAGACCGCTTCCCTGCGTCGGAGACCGGAGAAGAAAGCGGCGACGGCAAACAGTTCATCGCCCAGATTGAGATATCCCCAGGCCATCCGCTCATCGG
>JBCDJH010000200.1:0-4849 GCA_038747965.1 Pseudomonadota bacterium | reverse complement strand
CTTATGCGGAGGTCGTCTGTCGGCTGCCAAACGCTGCCCACCGCAAACGAGGTCGTGCTTCCTACGGTGCTGTAATCCGCAAAACGGATCGACGCGTCCAAGCTGAGTTGTTTGGCAAAGGGAATATCTAATAATACTGGAATATTTACTTCTGCAAAGCCTTCAAACACGTCAAACCGGCCACCAGTGACACGCTCATCGACCAAGGCGGAATTGAAACCGACGTCTGCAAGTGCGAGTGGATCGGGCCGCCGTTCGGTGCTTTCTTCCCGATATTCAAACCCTGCTGCATAGCCAATGCCTCCAGCTGGCAAGGCCAAAATATCTTCGCTATTGCCTGTAATGATTCCGTTCACAACAAACTGTTCGAGTTCAAATTCTATTTCGGTTCGTTGATAAATGAAATCGACCGCCTCTGAACTAATACCATTCAATGGCGCAAAAATGTTGAGCGGCGCGCATCGACCATCGCCGGGGTTGAACGTTTTGAAACCAGGGCCAGTCGTGAGAGGTCTGAAGGCTTCTGGAGGAAGCGCCGTTGGATCAATATCAGAGCGACAAACCGGCTCTCCGGTCGTGGGGTCTGCAACAACGTCGAGGGCAGCTAGAACCCGATCCGGCAACGCTTCTGCAGTATCGATTATGCTCGTATCAGTACGCCCGTAGTTGACTGACACTTCGTAGTTCAGAGCTTTAGAGATCGTTCCCTCGAAGCCCCCAGCAATGCGAAATGTTTCACGGATGTTATTTCGCGGCCGTGATGTCACCACGTCATCGAAAAACTCTCTCGAGACCACTAAATCAGGATCAAGACCTTGAGCGTTCAAGCTGTCGAACTGACTCTGAATGAGATCTGGTATGAACGGATTATCTTGTAGGATGGGAACTTCAACCGCGACCAAACCAAGTGTCGGCGCCGCAGTGGCACTATTTCTTGAATACTTCGCTTCGATAAAGCCGGTTACGGAGTCGGTGAAGTCGTAATCAGTAAACGCATTTATAAAGTACCGCTCCACATCAGGGATCAGTGTGGACGCTGGGCTGGCGATCGGAAACGGCGAACCATCTCCGCCGATGGTCGAGATACCCGACAACACGCCCAATCCGAAGTCTCGCGGCCGGATTTCACCTGTGACTGGATCCACGATTTGCTCAAGCGGGAAGCCTCCGAACTGGGCCGAGTTTCCGGCGGCCGTAAAGGCATTTCCATTTGTGCTTCCGTTAAACGTAATGCGTGCACCAGGAGAAAAAATCGCGTTCCGCGTATCATCAACGCGCACATTTAAAAAACTTGGATCAGTCCCTAAAGCAGCTACCACGGCTGGTGTGTTTGGAAAAATGTTAGCTGTATTCTGAGATGCTGGCCGATCTTGAGCTTGGACTTCACCTTGCCTGCTATATTCAACGCTAAATACTGCGTTGCCGCGTCCCCCTGCAAAGTTGCCGCCCATCGTCAGTGCGCCAGAATATGCTTCCCCTTCACCACGCGTAGGCAGGCTACCGTTAACGCGGTAGTCTACGCCCTCGAAATCGTCTTTAAGGACATAGTTCACGACACCCGAAACGGCGTCTGCGCCATAAATCGACGAGCCACCGCCCGTGAGGACTTCCACGCGATCAATTAAGGCGCTCGGAATGGACGCCACATCTACGGTCGCTTCACTTGCGACGCCGCCAACATGACGCCGCCCATTGACTAGCACGAGTGTCCGATTTTCGCCCAAACCGCGAAGGTCGAGAGTGGCCAGGCCAAACAATGTGGGGCCGATGAAACCAAAGGTGTTTTGTGAACTTAGGCTAACGGATTGGTTCAAAGCAGGCGTGAAACGCAACGCTTCCGTTTCGTCGATCAGGCCCAGCCTGGCAATATCGTCCGCAGTCACGATATCAATCGGCGCGGGCGCATTCACCGCAGTCCGCTCAATGCGCGAGCCGGTGACGACCACCTGGTCTTCGACGAACGCGGCGCTCGCCGCGCGTGGAGAGGGTAATTCTTCAATCTGGCGTGTGATGATGAAATCGCCGCTCTCATTCGCGGCGGCGATGAGGCCGGACCCTTTCAGGAGTTCGCCAACCGCCTGGTCCGCGGTCAGCTCGCCCGATAGGGGCGGCGCTGTTTTGCCCTGGGTGAGCTCGCTGGCGGCGATGACGCTCACGTCGAAGGCGCGGCCGATGGAGACGAGCGCTTCCGAAAGAGGGCGGGCGGACAATTCGATTTGTTGGGTCTCGGCGGTTTGCGCAGCGGCCGGCGTAAGCATCGCGGCCAACGTCGTCGCGGACGCAGCCGCAAGCAAACCGGTGAGAAGTCGTGATCGTTTCGATATGGTCATGGCGTTGCGCCCCCCGCTGCACGTTCGTGCGACTGAGTATCAGTCGCCCTTAGTGTGAAGACGGGAAGGGGCCGCAAAACGTCACACCCATTTTAACTTTTTTTTAAATTAATTCCGGGGCCGCGAAATTAGTCTTTCGCTTCAATGATTTGCCCATCGCCGGTGTCTCGCACCCGCACCGGCAAGGCCGTCTCAAGCAGGCTGAGCAGCCCCGCCACGTCGTCCGCCGGGAATGTGCCGGACAGGCGCAACCGGCTCGCCGCCCCGTCAATTTTCAGCGGAGTTGCTGAATATCGGTTGAGGTCGGCCACCACATCGCCAAGCGGCGCGTCGAGATAAACCAGGTGTCCGCGGCGCCACGCGCCGAGCGCGTCCGTCTCTATCGGCGCTTTCTCGCCCAAACCCTCCGCCCGCGAAGCGGTGACGCGCTCGCCCGCCGACAGGTCCACCATCTGGGTGATGGCCCCCCTCGGCGCCGCGCCCCAGGGCGTCGCCGGATCGCGGCGGCCAATCGCCAAAGCGTGCGTGACGCGCACGTCGCCCTCGGAAACTGCGATATCGACGGCGTCTGCGCGGCGCTGCAGGTCGAACGCGGTGCCGGTGACGATCACCTTGGCGGCGCCGATGGCGACGGAAAACGGCGCGTCCGGATCGGGAGCGACCTCGAAAAACGCCGAGCCCCGCACCAGACGCGCCTGGCGCGCCGTCTCCGCAATCGCCACCTCCAGCACCGAGAACGCCCCGATCGTGACCGAGGATCCGTCGGCGAGCGCCACCGTGCTCAGGGCGCCGCGCTCCGTTTCATAGCGCTCCATCACCGGCGCCTCGGCGACCGGGGACGGCCCGCCAAAGCCGGTCAGGAGGAAGGGAGTGAGAAAAACTGCGGCCGCAAGGCAGGCGGCTAGCGCGCCGACAGGCGCCCAAACCGGCATGCCGAAGAGGCGGAATCCGCCGCCGCCCGCCGCCGCCTCGCCGGCCGGCGGGCGGGCGAGCGCCGCGTCATACGCCACGGCGCCCAGCCCGCTCCAGACGATTTCCGCCTCGGCGTATGCCGCCGCATGCAGCGGGTCTGCGGCGATCCAGAGCTCAAAGTTGCGTCTGTCAGCGTGGCTCAACTGGCCGTCGTCGATGCGCGCGCGCCACTCATGGGCGTCCGCTCGGATCTTGGCGAGGCGCGCGCTCATTCCGCGGCCCTCGCCCCGGGGAAGGCCTGCGCCTCGGCGAGGGCTTCGGTGATGAGGCGGGTTGCGATGGCTATGTGCCGAATGGCGGCGGTTCGCGTCACGCCGCAGCGGCGCCCGGCCGCTTCGATCGTCAATCCATGGACACGGTGCAGCATAAAGATGCGGCGTCGACGCTCCGGCATGGCGGCCAGTGTCTCCATCACGAGATCGAGGTGCTCTCTTGCCGTAAAGACGCGCTCGGGATCAAAAACGTCACATCCCTCGCCGAAAAACCGGCGTTCGACCTCGCCGGCGGCGCCGCGCTCAACCGCGTCTCGGCGCTTTTCGGTGAGGATAATGTTGCGCGCCGCGACCCAAACATAGCCCTCCAGATCGCGAATGTCGGCGAGATCTCCGCGGTCGGTGAGTTTGGCGAAGGCGGCCTGCGCCACCTCTTCGGGGTCCGGCGGCCCTGACCCATAGGTGGCGCGGATACCAGCCGCGAGCTTTTTGAAGTAGGAGCGGTAGAGGCGCTCCAGCGCGCTGGGCCGCCTCGGCTTCGCCGCGGCGCGGCGGCGGGGCGGGCCCTCTATGATCGACATAACAGAGCCGGCGGGGGACCATGGCGCGAACCGCGCGCAGCGGCGCAGACGCTCTGTCTCTCTCTCGACCCCGCCACGCTCAAGTCCTCTGGCGACGGGCTCGCCCGGCGCCTTTTTGCAATTACCTCGCAACAACAGTAGAGCGTTCCGCATGCAATGCAACACGAGCGGCGAGCCGCAAAGGCGCGGTGCGGCGGCGCTGCAACGTGCGGAGCCGGGCGCGGGCGCACCCGCCAACGCCAAAGCTATAAGCCGTGGCGGGGCCCTCCGAGCTCACACCGGGTAGGGACGGTGAGCTTAAGCGCGCTTCTGCGTAGCCCAAGCTCGCACCCCCGCCGGCCGCCAAAACTTAAAGTTTCGGCCCGGGCCACGCGGACCCGGACGAGACCCTTTCTAGCATCTGTATTTGTCCTGAACTGGAACGATATGCTTTAGAAGTTCCCCTGAATGCCGAATTGTACAGTACGGCCAAGTAAGCCTACTGGCCGAATGGGGCCTGTTCAGCCCCACTACACCGGGCCATTTTTGATTAGAGTTTCTGGGGCAGGTTGAAGCGCTTGGTAATGGTGGTCCAGGTTGAACGTTAGTTTCCGACTACTGATTTCTCAATACTGACGTAGTTATCCCTTTCCCGTAAAGCAAATTCTGCCGGCGCGAGGTTTCCGAGGGCCATGTGAGGCCCGCTCTCATTATAATCTCGCCGCCAGGCCTCGATCACCTGACGCGCCTCGGTCAGGGTTTCGAACCAGTGGAT
>JBCDJH010000199.1:0-4870 GCA_038747965.1 Pseudomonadota bacterium | reverse complement strand
GTCCAATGCTGGTACTTCTTGGCGTCCGGGTGATTGATGACGCCGGCGATATGGCCAGAGCCCGCCACCATAAACCGGACCGGCCCGCCCAACAGCTTCGCGCCCTTAAAGACCCAAACGCACGGGGCGATGTGATCCGTCTCGCTCGCTTGCATGTAGACCGGTATCTTGACCTTCTTCATGCTAAGAGTTTTGTCGAACAGCGCGAATTCGCCCCTCGATAGTTTGTTGTACATGTAGAATTCGCGGAGATAGTCGATTTGCAGCCGCTTCGGCATCCGCGTCGCGTCAGAATTCCAGTACAGTAGATCAAAGCGTTTAGGGTCTTTGCCCATCAGGTAATTGTTGATGACAAAGGACCAGATGAGGTCGTTCGCGCGCAGCATATTGAACGCCGCCGCCATAGACGTGCCTTCGAGGACGCCGCCGCTCACCTCCATCTGCTTTTCTAGGTTTTGCAGCTGTTTCTCGTCGATGAAGACAAGGAGGTCGCCGGCTTCGGAAAAGTCGGTCTGCGCCGCAAAGTAGGTGGCGGACTTAATGCGCTCATCGCCCGTCTCCGCCATATGCGCGAGCGAGCAGGAGAGGAGGGTGCCGCCGATGCAGTAGCCGATGGCGTTCACTTCGCGTTCGCCCGTCGCTTTTTCGATCGCGTCGAGGGCGGCGAACACCCCTTCCTTGGCGTAGTCGCGGAAGGTGAGTTCGGCGAGGGAGGGGTCCGGGTTCACCCATGACACCAAGAACACGGTGTGCCCCTGGTCTGTCATCCAGCGGATGAACGAGTTCTCTTCCCGCAAATCGAGGATATAGAATTTGTTGATCCAGGGCGGGAAGATAAGCAGCGGGCGCTTATACACCTTATCCGTGGTCGGCGCGTATTGGATGAGCTGCATCACTCGGTTCTGATAGATAACCTTGCCAGGCGCTGTGGCGACGTTTTCTCCGACCTTGAAATAGTCGAGATCCGTTTGCCGGATGATCAGTTCGCCGTCGCCCCGGTCGAGGTCTGCGAGCAGATTGCGCAAACCGCGCAATAAGTTTTCGCCGCGGCTCTCCAGCGTCTCTTCGATCACCTCCGGGTTGGTGAGCGCGAAGTTCGTCGGCGAGAGAGCGTCGGCGAATTGCTTCGTGTAGAAATCGATTTTCTTCTTTTCTTTGGGATCGAGCCCGTCTAGGCCGCCCACTGTGTCCTGCATCCACTTGCTGGTGATGAGGTAGGCTTGCTTTAGATAATCGAGCACATGGCTGTCGGTCCACGCTTTGTGGCGGAACCGCTTGTCGCCGCGCGCGGGCTCGGCCACAGGCTCCGGCTCCTGGCCGACAATCCGCCGCGCTGCGTTCTCCCACAGCGCCACATGCTCCTTCCAGAGATCGAGTTGCGCTTCGTAGGCGCGGCCGGGATCGTTTGCGAACTCTTTGGCGATCGTCAAAAACGCATTGCCGACATTCAGCGGATCGAAGGGCCAGGCGCCGCCGCTGCGCCCGCGCTTCGCCTGCTGGTCGATCACGTCCTGAACGACGTTGCGGCTGCGCTCCGTCACCTCATGGAGGTACCCGCTTAAGCGATCCTGATCGGCGAACGCTTCCTTGAAAGTGTTCTTCTTAGTGTCAGCCGCCGGCTGCCGCTCCGCCGCCGCGACCTTCGGCGTTGGCTGTTCGGCTTCAACTTTTGGGGTGGCGGCGGCCGCCGGCGCTTTCTTGGCGGCGGCGGGAGCGGCCGAGGCCCTCGACGCAGGCGCTTTTCGCGCTGTCGGCTTCGCAGGGGCGGGCTTCGGAGACGTCGCCTTTGCGGACGTTGCAGCCGACGCTGGCTTCTTCGCCGCGCTTGGCTTCTTCGCGGCGGCCCGGGTCCTGCGGGGTTTCGGCGAGGCCGACGCCTGGCCGGCCGCTTGAGGTTCTGACGGGGGCTGCTGTGCTTCGCTCATGGTCTATCCTCTTATGTCCCCGCCGTGAATCTTAGGACGCCGAACGAGGTCGTCGGCTTTGCGCGCGCCGATCTTCGCGTCAATCCGCAGGCGCGCTCGTACAACCAAACGTCGCGCCCATGCCAATAATGGTATAAGCCCTACACTTAACACGGGAGCGGCTTGGACAACATGGGAAAAGCGACGGCGGGCCCCTTGGCCTTTTTGTTAGGTGTCTGCGTCTTGCTCCAGGGCTGCGAGCTGGCGCGGAGAGCGGCCCCGGGCGGCTTCTTGCGGGAGAACCCTGTGCAGCCATCGGAGCCGAACCCCCTCATCGAGGCTCGGATCAAGGCGCTTCAAGAGGAGCGCGTGTCGGGCTACCCATCTCTCGCCGACGCGATTTCAGAGGCGCGCGACTTGCCCTCGGCGGCTGAACGCGACGCGGCCAGAGCGGCGCTCGCCGATGCGCGCGACGGCTTGTCCCTTGATGGGTCTTCGCCGGACGCCTCAGGCGAGGCCGATGAGGCGGTGGAGCCGGAGGCCTCTGCGCCGTAAGCGCGCGTTCACCAAATCGGGGCACATAGTTAAGACCGGGTCCGCCGCGTTGGCGTCCCGCAGCGCCGGATTTGACCGCAACAGGGGCTTAGCCTAATGCCTCGCTGGGGCGAGCGGCGACGGCGCGGCTGACGCAGCGCCGCGACTTGTTGATTTGGAACCGCCAAATGGTGACGAGCCCAGACTTTCACAGAATCCGGCGATTGCCTCCGTACGTGTTTGAGGAGGTGAACCGCTTTAAGGCCTCCTTGCGGGCCCAAGGCCGTGACATCATCGATTTCGGCATGGGCAATCCAGACATGCCGACGCCCGCCCACATTACCGAAAAGCTGATTGAGACGGCGCAGAAGCCAAAGACCAACCGCTACTCCGTCTCGCGCGGCGTGATTGGCCTCAGGCGCGCGATGGCGGCCTATTATGATCGGCGCTTCGGCGTGAAGCTGGACCCCGACACGGAGGTTATCGCCACGCTCGGCTCGAAGGAGGCGTTCGCCAACCTCGCCCAGGCGATCACGGCGCCGGGCGACGTGGTGCTCGCCCCCAATCCCGCCTACCCGATCCACGCTTACGGCTTCATCATGGCGGGCGGGGTGATCCGTCATGTGCCGGCGTTGTCGCCTGAGGATTATCTTTCCGGCCTCGCGCGGGCCGTGCGCCACTCGGCCCCGGCGCCGACCGTCATGGTGCTGAATTATCCCTCCAACCCGACGGCTCAGGTCGTGGGGCTCGACTTCTATAAGGAGGCGGTCGCCTTCGCCCGCGCCAACGACATTCTGATTTTGTCGGACTTGGCTTATGCGGAGATCTTCTTCGATCCGGACAATCCGCCGCCCTCGATCCTGCAAGTCGAAGGCGCCATCGATATCGCCGTCGAAGTGAATTCGCTCAGCAAGACCTATTCGATGGCGGGCTGGCGCGTGGGGTTCGCCGCCGGCAATGCGCGGCTGATCGCGGCGCTCGCCCGTATCAAATCCTATCTCGACTATGGCGCGTTTACGCCGATCCAGGTGGCGGCTGCGGCTGCGTTGAACGGGCCGCAGGACTGCGTCGACGAGATCCGCGGGATCTATAAGTCCCGCCGGGACGTGCTGGTGGAGGCTATGGGCCGCGCGGGCTGGCCGATCCCGCAGCCGGACGCTTCCATGTTCGCGTGGGCGCAGATCCCCGAAGCGCACCGGGAGGGCGGCTCGCTCGCCTTCTCCAAACTGCTTATGGAAAAAGCCGACATGGCCGTCGCGCCCGGCATCGGCTTCGGCGAGCATGGCGAAGGCTATGTGCGCATCGGGCTTGTTGAGAACGAGCAACGCATTCGCCAAGCAGCTCGCAATGTGCGCCGGTTCCTGAAGGGCGATGAGTTGCCGGAAGCGGCGGTCGCGCCCGCCGCCGCTGAGTAAGGGGAGCAGGCGGGGGCATGCGGATCGGCGTTGCGGGATTGGGCACGGTTGGGGTGGGGCTCCTCAAGCTCCTCGCCGCCAATGAGAGCGCGCGCAAGCAAGAGGGGCTCGCGCCCATTCTGGTGACTGGCGTTTCCGCCCGGACCCGAGAGAAGGATCGCGGCGTCTCCCTCGCCGGCGCGGCGTGGTGGGATGACGCGCGCGACCTTGCGACGTCTGACGACATCGATGTCTTTGTAGAGCTGATTGGCGGCTCCGAAGGCGTTGCGAAGGACGCTGTCTTGGCTGCGATCGCCTCCGGCAAGCACGTGGTGACCGCCAATAAGGCGCTGATTGCTGAGAATGGCCGCGCGGTGAGCGAAGCCGCCGAAGAGGCCGGCGTCGGCCTCTTTTTCGAGGCGGCGGTAGCCGGCGGCGCGCCCATCGTCCGCATTATTCGCGACGCGCTGGCGCCGACGAAAATCCAATATGTTTCAGGCATTTTGAACGGCACCTGCAACTACATTCTGAGCGAGATGGAGCGCACGGGCCGTCCCTATGCGGATATCCTCTCCGACGCGCAGGAGCTTGGATACGCCGAGGCGGATCCCTCCTTTGATGTCGGAGGGATCGATGCGGCCCACAAGCTCGCGATCCTGGCGAGCTTGTGCTTCGGAACCACGTTGAGCTTCTCCGACGTCGTCATTGATGGCATTGACAAAGTGTCGTCTGACGACGTCGCGTTTGCGGCTGAAGTCGGCTGCCGGATCAAGTCGGTGGCGTATGCCGGTTTGACGGACGACGGGGCCTTGGCGCAGCGGGTTCAATCGACCCTTGTGCCGTTGGAGCATCCGCTCGCGGCGGTGAACGGCGTTTTTAATGCGGTGACCGTCGACGCGGACCCCGTCGGCCGGCTGATGATTGAGGGCCGCGGGGCGGGCGAGGGGCCGACGGCGGCCGCCGTCGCCTCTGATGTCTACGGCCTACCCGCCCGCCCGGTCGCGCCGGCCGTGGGCGCGCCCCGGCATACGTTGGGGG
>JBCDJH010000198.1:0-4917 GCA_038747965.1 Pseudomonadota bacterium | reverse complement strand
GCCGGCGAGCGGACGCTCCACGACCGAAACCGTGCGGCCGGTGCCGCGCTGCACGCCGCCTTCGAGCATGGAGCCCACCTGGAAGGCTGTGCGCGAATCAATGGTCTGCGGGCGGGGGTCTTCCAACGCCGGCTCCGCCTGCCCCGTCCATTCGGCCTGCGAGCAGCCGAGGCACTCCCGCGGATCTTGTTTGTAGATTGACTGGCCGTAACGGTCCTGAACCCGGTCGATCAGCACCGGTTCGATCTTCTTGCCGCCGTTGACGAGGATGGCGTAGGCGGTCGTCAGACGCATCAGGGTCGTCTCGCCCGCGCCCAGCGAAATGGAGAGCACCGGCGGCCAGGTGTCGGCGATGCCGAAGCCCTTGGCGTTGTTGATGATCGGGTCCATGCCGATGTCTTGGGCGAGGCGCACGGTCATCACGTTCCGGGACTGCTCAATCCCCCGGCGCAGCGTGCTCTCCCCGTAAAACCGATCGGTGTAGTTGCCGGGCGAGTACCAGCCGGTCTCAAGTCCGCCGACGGGCGCGACGAACGGGGCATCGAGGATGAGGCTCGACGGGCTGTAGCCGCGATCAAGGGCCGCCGCATAGACGAAGGGTTTAAACGCCGAACCCGGCTGCCGCCGCGCTTGCGTCGCGCGGTTGAACTGGCTCGCCTGGAAGCTGAAGCCGCCGATCATTGCGAGCACCCGGCCCGTATGCGGATCGATCGCCGTGATCGCGCCGTTAACCTTGGGCTGTTGGCGCAAGGCGTAGCGCTGGAGCCCGCCTTCGCTTCGGGCGCCGGCGATGGGCTCCACATAGATGATGTCTCCAGCTGAGAGCACTTCACTTGCGCTGGTGATCTCCGCCCCAAGAGCTTCCGCGTCGCTGTCCCAGCTGCGCGCCCAGAGCAACTCTTCCAGCGGAATAGAGCCTGTCTGCCCGGTCTTGACGCCGATCAAGGCTTCGTCGTTTCGAACTTCCAAGACGACCGCGAGGCGCCAGGGATCAATGTCCAACAAGGACGGAACATCGTTCAGGCGCTCGTCCCAATCAGGGCCAAGCGAGATGGTCGCGGACGCCCCGCGCCAGCCATGGCGCCGGTCGTAGGCGACAAGGCCGTTGCGGAGTGATGTCCGCGCAATCTGTTGCAGCCGCCGGTCAAGCGTGGTGCGCACGGAGAGCCCGCCATCATAGAGGGCCTCCTCGCCGTAGATGTCATAGACTTTCTTGCGGACTTCTTCAGCGAAGTACTCGGCCGCGGCGAACTGCGCGCCGACGGGCCGCGTGGTCGCCACCAGCTCCCGCGCCTTTGCTTCAGCCGCCGTTTCCGCCGTGATGTAGCCGTTCTCAACCATGCGATCGATCACCCAGTTGCGCCGCTGGGTGGCGCGCTGGGTGGCCCGAACGGGATGGTAGTTGTTGGGCGCTTTGGGCAGGGCGGCGAGGTACGCCGCCTCATCAATAGAGAGTTGGTCGAGCGCCTTCTCGAAGTAGTTGAGCGCCGCCGCCGCGACGCCGTAGGAGCGATTTCCGAGATAGATCTCGTTCAGATAGAGCTCAAGGATCTCATCCTTCGTGTAGGCGCGCTCGATCCGCAGGGCGAGCACCTGTTCTTTCACCTTGCGCTCGATGGTGCGCTCGCTGGAAAGAAGGAAGTTCTTGGCGACCTGCTGGGTGATGGTTGACGCGCCCTCTAACCGGCCGCTGCCGGTGATGTAAGCGGTCGCGTTGGCGAGCGCCGCTCGCATGATGCCGCGCGGATCGATGCCGCCATGTTCGTAGAAGCTCTTGTCTTCCGCTGAAATGAAGGCCCGCTTCACGTGATCAGGGATCGCGCCCACGGGGACGAACAGACGTCGCTCTCGGGCGAACTCAGCGATCAGCGAGCCGTCGCCCGCATGGACGCGGGTGGTGATCGGCGGCTCATACTCCGCGAGCACTTCGTAGTCGGGAAGTTGGGGCGTCAGGCTGGCCACGTAGATTGCGGCCGCCACCAGACCAATGACGCCGACGACCACGAGGCCGCCGAAGCCAAGCGCGACGAGCTTCAAAGTGAGGCCCAGTTGGCTGAACCAGCCGCCGCCGCCGTCATCATCGCCCGAGGGCGGACGATCTTGGTCGAAAGCGCGCAAGCCGCCGCGGTCGTCATCGGCCATAATTCAGCCTCGCCCCTCAATCGCAATTGCTTCTCGCTGCGCTTGCGCAGCATTCCCCTAAATCGCTGATGAGGAGTTTATGCGGCCTAAATATGACATTTGCAAAAGCGGAAGCGCCCCGCCTCGCTGACGCGCCCGCCTAGTTGAGGGAGGCTTGACGAACTTCCCGTCTATCGAAGTATTCATCGATCGCGTCGGCGATGGCAGTCGCGACCTGGCCGCGCCATTGGGCCGACGCCAAATTGGCGGCGTCGGCGGCATTGCTCATGAAGGCAATTTCGACGAGCACGGCGGGCACGTCCGGGGACAACAAAACCCGATATCCCGCCCGGCGATGGGTGTTGTTGAGGACCTTGATTCGCTTTGATATGTGCGGGATCAACGCCTCTGCGAACTCCGCCGATTGGTTCTGGGTCTCCCGCTGGGCCAGATCGAGCAGGATGCCCCCAACCTCTGGCGGCTGGTCGTCGATATCCACGTCAAATATTTCAAGCTCTGCGTCGCCGCTGAGTGAGTTCGCCAACTCACTCGAAGCCTTGTCGGACAGGGTGTAGACGGAGGCGCCCCGCAAGTCGGTATTCTCGTTCGCGTCGGCGTGGATTGAGATGAACAGATCCGCGCCCGCCTTGCGAGCCAATGTGGAGCGTTCGTCCAATGTAAGAAACTCATCCTCTGCGCGCGTCATCACCACCCGGTATCGTCCGTCGCGGCTCAACCGGTCGCGAAGCGCTTGGGCAGTTTTGAGGTTGACTGACTTTTCAAGAAGGCCCTTGGGGCCAACTGCGCCTGGGTCTTTTCCCCCGTGGCCTGGATCGATCACGACGACCAACTCGCGCGCGGCCTCACCGTCGGCCGGGGCGGAGTCCTGAGCGAGTGTTTCGATCGGAAATCCCTGGCTTGCGTCGAAGGCCTCCTGCGTGACCGACGACAGGTCAAGAACCACCCGGAACGCGCCCCCCGGAGCGCCTGAGGGAATAACGAAGGAACGCTCTACGGCTGCCGGCCTCGCCAGATCTAAGACGATGCGGGATGAGACCGGCGAGTTGTGCGCGTACCGGTAACCGGCGACCGCGCCCGCTCCGGGACCCGCGCCGCGGCTTTCTGCATCGCCGCTGAGCGAAAATCCAATCCGCTGCAAATCGACGACGATGCGATTGCGACCGCCGGCGAGCGTGAAGATGCGAGGCTCCACCGGGCCCGTCAGCTCCAACACAACGCGGGCGCCCTCCCCTTGCTGGGCGATCCGCACGTCCGTCAGGGCAATCTCTGTTTCCGCGGCGCCGGCGAAGCGCGGTCCGACCGTCAGCCCGAGCGCGGCCAGGACGAGAAGCGCCATCACGCTTTTCGCCACGCCGTCAGCGACGCCCCATAAGAACTTCGCCGCGCTTGCGCACCACTTCTTCATTGTCGCCTTCACCCGCTCCGCCGAGCTGATCGCCCAACGATAGAGGTCACCGAATCGACTTAACAATTTATTAGAGTTCCCTCGAAGAATGTAAGTTCGTCTGGTGATTTAGCGCCGGAAACCGCAATCGACCCGCTTGGCGATTTCGTATTGGGTTTGTGCGGCGCGGCGCGGCACAGCGTGTCGAGGCAAACGCCGACCAGAGCCTTCCTACGCCTTCGCACTTGCTAAAGGAAGAGAACGACAGCTACATCTAGGTATGTGGACGCTTTCGGCGAATGAAGCGCCATAGTCCACGAGAACGGTTCAACTTGGGCCGTTCGGTATTGTGAGAATTTCTGCACTTGCTCGCGTTTCTAAACACCCACACGCAATTTCACGGGACGCCCGGCTTCGGTGCGTTCGGCGACGCCGACGCCTTCAGCCTTTCACGGCGCGCGCTTGTGGACGTTCGCGGCGAGTACAGAGGTCCGCTTCTAACGGACGCCCTAAGAGCCGATCTAAAATCGGCGGTCGCGGTGGGATCGTTTCCCGCTGTGACGCCCCGGGCGCGCCATGGTGGAAGCAAACTGGGCGCGGCATCGGCTGTTCGCCGAAGCGCTCATACGGCGGCGGGAGACCGCCGACGCCTTTACGCCGTCCGGCCGTCGGCCGGACTTCTTTTCAGCCTTTATGCCCAGCGCCGGGTTCGCCCGGACGACGGGGCGGCTCCCCCTCCCCCGACGCGGCCATCCTGTGGACAGCCGTTGGCGGAGCGCAGTGGTTCGCCGCTTTCGCCGCCCACTGAACCTCGACGCAGGCGTGACAACACAGGCGCGGCAAGACGGCCGGGTCGGGACGCGTTCCGACCCCGCCCAGCGCCGCCGCGCTGCGGAGCGACACTAAATGAGTCGAAAAATGCTAATCGACGCCGCCCACCCGGAGGAGACCCGGGTGGTTGTGGCGCAGAACAACACTGTCGAAGACTTTGATTTTGAGACGTTGAACCGGAAGCCTCTCCGGGGAAACATCTATCTGGCGCGGGTGACGCGCGTTGAACCATCGCTGCAGGCCGCCTTCGTTGAGTATGGCGGCAACCGCCACGGGTTCTTGGCGTTCAGCGAGATCCATCCGGACTACTACCAAATTCCTGTTTCCGACCGCGAAGCCTTGCTGGCGGCGGAAGAGGAAGAAGCCGCTGCGGCTGCCGCCCTTGCCGCCATCAATGGAGACGATGACGGCCCCGACGACGAGCCGGGCGCCCGGCTTCAAGAGAGCGACGAAGATGACGGGGGCGAGCCCGCCGAGGCGCGTGGCTCCGTCGACGACGCCGACGACGATGCGGAAGCCGTCGACGCGTCCTCGGACCTGGGGGACGAAGACGAGGACGG
>JBCDJH010000197.1:0-4922 GCA_038747965.1 Pseudomonadota bacterium | reverse complement strand
CGAGGCCGCTCAAGAAGCCAATCTCGCTTTCGACATTGGGGGCCGAATTATTGAACTCACCGTCGATAAATCGGCGGAGGTCGAGAAAGGCGCCGTCATCGCGCGTCTTGATGCAGATGATTTGGAGAACTCGGTCACGGAGGCCCAAGCGGAGTTGTCGAGAGCCGAAAGCGAGTATCAACGAGGGCTGCGCTTGAGAGAGCGGGATGCAATCTCCGTAAGCGCCGTTGAAAGCCGCCGGACGCGGAGAGATGTCGCCGCGGCGACGCTGGCCACCGCAAAGAAGCGCCTTGAAGACGCAACGTTGCGCGCCCCCTTCGCAGGCTACATCGCTGACGTTCCCGTCGAAGCCTTTCAAACGGTGGCTGCGAACCAAACTGTCGCCGTGTTGCAAACCACCGGCGTGGCGGCCGTCGTGAACATGCCAGCCGACTTCGTTGTCTTTAGCCCTCAGTTTGAACCTTTAGATCCAGTGGTGATACTCGACGCCTTACCTGGCAAAGAGCTGCCTGCTGAGTTTTTTGAGGCGGCAGGCGTCGCCGACGAAGAAACGCAGACCTACGAGGCGAGCTTCATTTTCAAACCCTCCGAAGACCTCCTGGTGCTGCCCGGCATGACGGCGACGATTCGAACCGAATTACAGTTCCAAGAAGAGACCGAACGTTTCGCCCAATCCGGCGTAAGCGCACCTGTCTCATCCATCGTCTCCATTGGCGAACGCCTGTTTGTATGGGTGTACGACGGCGCAACTTCAACGTTATCGAGCCGTGATGTGGCGATCGGCGAAGGCGTCGGCGGTTTCGTGGTGGTCCGCGAAGGACTGCAGCCCGGCGAGACCATTGTGGCCGCCGGCGGCGCAGCTCTTGACGAGGGGATGGTCGTGCGCCCCTGGTCGACTGATTAACGGTTCAGGCGATGAACCTCGCAGCCTTCACCATCAAGAACCCTGTGATCTCGACAGTGTTCGTACTCATCGCGCTGTTTGGCGGCCTCGTCGGCTACAACGGGCTGCCCCGGTTCGAGGATCCCGAATTCACCATCCGGGTCGCTAAGATCATCACGGAGTATCCAGGCGCGAGCCCGCAGGAAGTTCTCGACGAAATCACTGATACGCTCGAAACGTCCCTGCAAGAATTGGCTGAAGTTGACGAGATTACATCGCTCTCGAAACCGGGCCTCTCGGAAATCGAAGTCGAGGTGAAGTTTGAGAACTCAGTCACCGATCAACAACTGACGGCCGCATATACAAAAATTCGCAACAAAGTTCGGGATGCAAGCGCGTCATTGCCCAGCGGCGCCAGCCAACCGTTCGTCAATGACGAGTTTGGCGATGTATACGGGCTTTATTATGCGATAACAGGACCGGGGTTTACGCCGTTTGAACTCCGCAAATACGCGGAGGACCTTCGCCAGGAGTTGCTCCTCGTGCCTGGCGTTGCGAAGATCGTTCTGCAAGGAGACTTGGAAGATCGCATCTTTGTCGAAATCTCCCGTGAACGCGCGCTTGCCCTCGGTATCTCTATTGATGAGATAACAGGCACCCTGCAGCAGCAGAACATTGAAAGCGCATCCGGACAAATCGTCGTTGGCGACCAACGCCTCTCCATCGATCTAGGAGGCGACATTGCTTCGGTCGAAGAACTCAAAAACCTGGTGGTAGGCGGACCGTCCGCTTCAACGCAGCTGCGATACGTAGCGGACGTATATCGCGGGTACGAGGACCCTCCCGGCTTGCTTCTCCGCCACAATGGAGAGTTCGCCATCGGCCTCGGCGTCGCCAATGTGGACGGCTCAAACGTCGTAAGAATTGGCGAGGCGATCGAAGTCAAACTGCAGCAGATCGGGCGTCGGACGCCAGCAGGCGTCACAGTTCATGAATTCTATCATCAAGGCAAAGTAGTTGAGGCGGCGATCGGCGGCTTCGTGGAAAGCGTGGGCCAAGCCCTTATCATTGTTGTGGCGACGCTCTTCTTCTTCATGGGCCTTCGCTCTGGACTTATTATGGGAGCGACTGTTCTGCTGACGATGGCGGCGACGCTACTGCTGATGTATGTGAGCGGCATCGCCATGCACCGAATCTCGCTTGGCGCTTTGATTATCTCGCTCGGTATGCTGGTCGATAATGGCGTGGTCATCACTGACGCCATGGAAGTGGCCATTCGGGGTGGGAAAGACCGCCTAACCGCCGCGATTGAGGCGACCCAGGCAAATATGAAACCACTGATCGGAGGCACGCTGGTCGGCATTATCGCCTTTGCGCCCGTTGGTTTCGCGCCGGGGAGCAGCGCAGAGTACGTGGGCTCGCTCTTCTGGGTCGTGATGATCGCACTGTCTTTTTCATGGTTTTTGGCGTTCACCTTCACGCCGTGGCTCTGTTACTTCTTCATCAAGAGCCCAGCCGACGGCAAGGCCGCCTCTGAAGAGACCTACGACAAAGGGTTTTATGCGGTCTATCGGGGCTTTATTCGTACAGCGATTGACTTTCGTATCCTAACCTTAGCGGTTGCGGGCGTCGTGCTCGTATCTGGCTTCATCCTGTTTTCAAAGGCGCGGAGCGGCTTTTTTCCTGCCTCGACAACGCCGCAAATTCTTGTCGACTACTACCTGCCTGAGGGCGCGAAGATCGAGCATACGTCGCAGGAACTCAGGGAACTGGCTACTTACGTGTCGGAACTCGAAGGCGTAGATACTATCCAGACCATCGTTGGCGGCAACACCCTCCGCTATATGCTGATCTATTCCTTGAACTCCAATAACGCCGCCTACGGGCAGCTGATCATTCGGACCAAGGGTTACGAGTACAATGATGGGCTCATTCGCGAAATTCAGAACCACCTCGAAACAGAGACGCCGGTCGCATCTGGACGCGCCTACAAGTTCACGCAAGGGCCCGGCGGCGCTTCAAAGATAGAGGCCGAGTTCAGTGGGCCTGACGCCGCAACTTTGCGAACGCTCGCCGAGGAAGCGAAAGCTGTCTTGCGCTCGGATCAGGACGTCATCTTGGTGCGTGACGACTGGCGACGCCAAACGCCTGGAGTGGAAGCTATCTACTCTGAGTATCGAGGCCAGCGCGTCGGCGTTTCCCGGCAGGACGCCGCAGACGCGCTGCAGCAGAACTTCTCGGGGCTACAGATCGGCGCGTTGCGCGACGGCGACGACCTAATACCGATTGTCGCGCGCGCTCCGGACAGTGAGCGCGCGGACGCCGACCGACTACCCCTGGTTTTAGCAACCAGCGGCGAAACCGGCGCCGTTGTTCCAATTGCGCAAGTGGCGACGACAGGTCGGTTCATTTGGCGAGACAACATCTTGAGACGGACGGATCGCGTCCTCACTCTAAAGGCGCAAGCAGAGCCAGCGCCCGGCGTTTTCACTGACGACGTCTTTCAGCGGGTGCGACCACAGATTGAGGCGATACCACTTCCGCCTGGTTATGAACTTGAATGGGGCGGTGAATACGGCGATAGCGTCGAAGCGCAAGGCGATCTGGCGACGACCTTCCCCGTTGCATTTCTTGCAATGATCCTTGTGGTTATCATCGTCTTCAATAGCGTCCGTCAGCCAATTATTGTGTGGTGCGTGGTGCCGCTTCTCGTCTTTGGCGTCGCCGCCGGTTTGCTGATTACCGGGACGACCATGGAGTTCATGGGCATTTTGGGTCTTCTCTCCCTTGTAGGTTTGGTCATTCAGAACTCGCTTGTCCTAGTTGACAATACGGATGCGCTGATCGCAGCCGGAAAACCGCGTTATGACGCACTCGTTGAATCTGCGGCTAGCCGTCTGCGACCCGTCGTTATGGGAGCGGCTACGACGGTTCTCGGAGTTATTCCGCTATTCTTCGATATATTCTTCCGCTCAATGACGGTAGTCATCATGTTTGGCCTCAGCTTTGCGACTCTCATCACGCTCTTTGTGACGCCGACGCTTTACGCAGTGCTCTTCGGGATCAAGCGATCGGAAAGCGTTGCGACGTAAGGGAGACGTTATGCGCATTATCGCATGCCTCGCCGCTGCTGTGTCGCTTGCAGCTTGCGCCACCCAGTCAATCGAAGACGCAGATGAGATGGCGCGAGGCGAGCTCCCAGCAGCGCCAAAGGGATGGGTCGTCCCCATTGAGACCCCTGGGGCTGTGGCTCCGGGCTGGATCGACCGAATCGGCGACCCCTGGCTGTCCGAACTTGTGCGGGCCGCGCAGGAGAAAAACCAGGACCTCCGGATAGCCGCCGCTAACGTTGAGCGCGCCAAAGCTCTCCTCGTGCAAGCAGGCGCGGATCGGCTCCCTGAAATATCTATTTCCGCGAGCGCGGACGCGCTTGGAAACGCAAACGCAAGCGGAACTTTGACGCGGAGCAGCTTTGCAGGGCTCGCCGTGGTATGGGAGCTGGACGTCTGGGGCCGCATTCGCGCCGGCCGCAAGGCGACGCTCGCCAGTTTCATATCTGCGGAGGAAGATCTCCGTTTCGCGCAATATTCGATTGCGGCGACAACGGCTCAGACATACTTCGCGGCCATCGAAGCTCAGCGGCAAGCGAACGTTACGGCGGAGACGCTAGACGCACTTGAGGAAACAGACCGTATCGTCCGCACCCGATATGAGGAAGGCGAGGCGACAGCTGAAGACACGGCCCTGTCTCGGGCGGATGTGGAGGCGACACGCGCGAGCCTTGCTGTTGACTTGGCGAACGCGCGCGCGGCTCGCCGAGCGCTTGAGCTTATCCTCGCGGACTATCCCCAAGGGGCGATCCGTATTGATACGGACTTTCCAGCTGTACCGCCAACACCGGCCGCCGGCGCGCCTGCTGAGCTTCTGGCTCAACGACCAGACGTTCTGTCGGCTTCCAGGCAAGTGGCGGCCGCATCCAACTTCATTACGCAAGCGCAAGCAGCCCGACTCCCCTCGATCACTATTAACGGGACATATG
>JBCDJH010000196.1:0-4925 GCA_038747965.1 Pseudomonadota bacterium | reverse complement strand
TGGCCCCTGAGAGCGTCGATCTCATCGTCAGCCTCATGAGCCTTCACGCCGCGAACGACCCCCCCGGCGCGCTGGCGCAATTGCAGCGCGCTTTGAAGCCGGACGGGCTTCTCATCGCCGCCGCGCTGGGCGGAGACAGCCTCGCGCCGCTTAGATCCGCGTTTCTTGTGGCGGAGACAGATGTGCGCGGCGCCGCCGCGCCCCGCGTCGCGCCCATGGCGGACGCGCGCGCCTATGGCGGCTTGCTGCAGCGGGCGGGCTTCGCCTTGCCGGTGACGGACGTCGACCGGGTGGTCGTGCGCTACGCCGATGGCCTAAGCCTCCTCCGTGATCTGAAGGCCATGGGAGAAACCAACGTCCTTTCGGAGCGCAGCCGGACGATGCTTCGCCGCGACGTGCTGGCGCGGGCGATGTCGTTGCTGGCGGAAGGGGCGGCCGCAGAGGACGGTCGTTTCGCCGTACCGTTCGAAGTTGTTTTTGCGACCGGCTGGGCGCCGCATGAGAGCCAGCAAAAACCCTTAAAGCCTGGCGCCGCCGCAATCCGCCTGTCCACGGCGTTGGGCGTTGAGGAAACGTCGGCTGGAGAGAAGGCGGGCTCGTAACGCCAAGGCGCGGCGGCTCATCGGCGGTTTTTGAACTGGGGGTCTTGCGTGAGGTACGCGGCGGCCTGGGCGTGGCCCTCGGCTTTCGCTTTTTCGAGATAGGCCACGGCGAGCGCCTTGTCGCGGCGAACGCCGACGCCATGGCGGTAGAGAACGCCGACGAGATAGGCGGCTTCAGCGTCTCCCGCGTCCGCCTCGGCGCGCCAAAGATTCGCCGCCGCCGCGAAGTCGCCGCGATTGTAAGCGGCGAGGCCCAGGCGCGTTTCAGCAACAGCTGGTTGGCCGGAGGAGAGAAAGGCGGTGACGAGGACCGCCAAGAACGGCCCGAGAGAGAGAAAGCGCTTCATGCCCGCCGTTTTAGCGGCAACAGGTAAGCGCCCTGTGAACGGGCGCCGACGCCGGCCGACTAATTGGCGTTGATGACCGGGGATCTGCGGGACGCGAAAGCGTTGCTCGGTTCATCCGCGATGTCCGCCGCCCACTGAAGGCCGGGCGCGGCGTCGTCCCCCATGGGACAAAGAAACGCCGCCGCCGTCACGATGCTCAGCGCCAACAGCAGACCGCCGGTCCGCCGCGCGACGCACCAAATGAGATCGTCCCCCATAGCTTCTCCACCCCCGATAGATGCCCGCAGCATCCTTATCGCCAGTGAATGAAGCTTTCACGACGTCGGCGCATTTCGCAATTGCAAAAGGCGCCTCATCCGCACAATCTCGCAGCCGCACAAAAAAGCGCCAGACGGCGAACCTGTTAGATATCCGCGTAGGTATGCCGTTCCGCTGAGCCGCCTGGATGAGTGACGGCGCCGTCGCAGGCCGGGCCGACATTCTGGGCGTAGCGCCAAATGGCGCCGCTGCCATAGGCCGTCTCGCGCGGACGCCATTCGGCCCGGCGCGCCTCCAGCTCCTCAGCGCTCAGGTCGACATCAAGCGTACCTTTCTCCGCGTCGATCGAAATGCGATCGCCATCCTTCAGAAGGCCGATGGGCCCGCCGGTCTGCGCTTCCGGCCCCACATGGCCGATGCAGAAACCGCGCGTGGCGCCAGAGAACCGACCGTCCGTGATAAGCGCCACCTTATCGCCCATGCCCTGGCCATAGATCGCCGACGTGGTGGACAACATCTCCCGCATGCCAGGCCCGCCCTTGGGGCCTTCATAGCGGATGACGATCACTTCCCCCTCTTTGTAGGTTTTCGCCTCGACAGCGGCGAAGGCGTCTTCCTCGCAATCGAACACCCGGGCCGGCCCTTCAAAGACCAGCGATTTGAGGCCCGCGACCTTCACGATCGCGCCTTCAGGCGCGAGATTGCCCTTCAGCCCCACGACGCCGCCGGTGGGGGTGATGGGATTGCTGACGGGATAGATGACTTTTTGGTCCGTATTGAACTCAACGCCATCTAGATTCTCTTCAATCGTCTTGCCAGTGACGGTGAGGCACTCCCCATGTAGATAGCCGCCATCCAGCAATGTCCGCATAAGGACAGGCATACCACCCGCCTCGCCCATATCTTTGGCAACATACTGGCCGCCCGGCTTCAGGTCGGCGATGTAGGGGGTGCGTTTGAAGATTTCGGCGACATCGGCCAGCGTGAACTTAATGCCGGCCTCATGGGCGATCGCGGGCAAATGCAATCCGCCATTGGTGGAGCCGCCCGTAGCCGCGACAACGACCGCCGCATTCTCCAGCGCTTTGCGGGTGACGATATCGCGCGGCCGCAAGCCCGAGGCGATCAGATCCATCACCGCGACGCCGGACGCGTGGGCGTATTCGTCCCGGCTCTCGTAAGGCGCCGGCAAAGCGGAGGAGAGAGGCAGTGCGAGGCCCATCGCTTCCGACACGCAGGCCATCGTATTCGCCGTAAACTGACCGCCGCAGGCGCCAGCGGACGGGCAGGCGACTTTTTCGAGCGCCGTGAGTTCGCTATCGCTCATTTCGCCACCGGAATGCCGGCCAACGCCTTCGAAGACGTCGCCGACCGTCACATCGCGGTCCTTGTAGCGGCCCGGAAGGATAGACCCGCCATAGAGGAAGACGGACGGCACATTGAGCCGGAGCATCGCCATCATCATTCCGGGTAGGGATTTATCGCAGCCCGCCAACCCGACAAGCGCGTCGTAGGAATGGCCGCGCATGGTGAGCTCAACAGAATCGGCGATGACTTCACGGCTCACCAGCGAGGCGCGCATGCCCTCATGGCCCATGGCGATGCCGTCCGTCACGGTGATCGTACAAAACTCCCGCGGCGTGCCGCCGGCCTCATCGACGCCCTTCTTCACGGCTTGCGCCTGGCGCATGAGCGCGATGTTGCAGGGCGCCGCCTCGTTCCAGCAGGACGCAACGCCCACGAAGGGGCGCGAAATCTGCTCGGTCGAAAGGCCCATGGCGTAATAGTAGGAGCGATGAGGCGCCCGCGCCGGCCCTTCCGTCACATGCCGGCTCGGCAATTTGGACTTATCGAAACGTCGTTCCGTCATGGCGCCCTTCCCTCTCGGTTACATGCCCGCTTGGTCGCAAGCCCGCTTGGTCACAAGCCCTCTTGGTCACGGGCCCTCTTGGTCACATGGCGCTGCGGAAGCGGTCGATCGCCTCGCGCAGCTTGTCGGCTTTCGCCGCGGCGTCCGCGCGGCGGTCTCTCTGCTCTTGCACCACCGCCTCAGGCGCGCGGGCGAGAAATTTCTCGTTGGCGAGTTTGGCCTCGATCTTAGCGATGTCGCCGTCCACCTTCGCCGCTTCCTTTTGCAGCCGCGCCACCTCCGCTTCCAGATCGACGAGACCCGCGAGGGGAAGCGCAACCGTCGCCTCTCCGTGTACGGTTTGCACCGCGCCAGACGGGACAGCGTCGCTCGCGCGCGCTTGATCGAGCCCCGCCATGCGCATGACGATGTCGCGGTAGCGCTCCAATCGCTCGGCGTTCTCAGGCGCCGCGCCAACCAGCGCCATGGGCGCGCGCACGGCGCTGAGGCCCATTTCGGCTTTCAGTGAACGGATTTCGGTGATGAGACCGATCACCCAACCCACCTCGTCGCGGGCGGCCGGATCAATCAGCTCATCCGGGTGCGAGGGCCAGACGCACGCCGCCAGCATGCCATCGCGCGGCGCCCCGCCTTCGCCAAGGGCGCCCCACAGCTCCTCCGTGACGAAGGGCATGAACGGGTGCAGCATACGGAGAATCTGTTCGAGCGCCCAGCCCGTTGTCCGCCGCGTCGCCGCCTGCGCTTGCTCGTCCCCCTCGTTGAGGACCGGCTTAATCAACTCCAAGTGCCAATCACAGAAGACGCCCCAGATGAATTGATAAAGCGCGCCTGCGGCCTCATTGAAGCGATAGGCCTCCAGATGGCGCGTCACATCGATCTGGCACTGCACGGTTTGGCCGATGATCCACCGATCGAGCGGGCGCGCGGCGCTGGCGGGATCGAAGCCGGGAGACGGCGCGCATTCATTCATTTCGCAAAAGCGCGCCGCATTCCAGAGCTTTGTGCTGAAGTTCCGATAGCCCTCCACCCGCTGTTTGGAGAGCTTGATGTCCCGCCCCTGGGCCGCCATGGCCGTTAGGGTGAAGCGAAGAGCGTCCGCCCCGAACTCATCAATGAGCGACAAGGGGTCAATGACATTGCCCTTGGACTTGGACATTTTTTGTCCGTGCTCGTCCCGGACGAGCGCGTGCATGTAGACTGTGTGGAAGGGCGGCTCTTCCATAAAGTGGAGCCCCATCATCATCATCCGCGCGACCCAGAAGAAGATGATGTCAAAGCCCGTCACCAATACGTCGGTTTGATAGTAACGGGCGAGTTCCGGCGTTTCGTCCGGCCAGCCCAGCGTCGCGAACGGCCACAGGGCGGAGGAAAACCACGTATCAAGAACGTCTGGGTCCCGTACGAGGGTGGCGCGCTTAACAACATCTTCAAATGTATCTAAACCCAAAAAACCATCATCAATAAGCTCAACATCAACTTTTGGTCCGTAGTATTCCTCCGCGAGCAGCTTGGCCTCGTCCTCAGTCTCAGCAACGAACGCCTCAAGTGGCGCGTCAATTTCTCTTCCTGTTTCGCGATCAAGCGGAAGCCCAAACCAAGCCGGAATGCGGTGCCCCCACCAAAGCTGGCGGGAGACGCACCAGGGCTGGATGTTCCGCATCCATTCGAAATACGTCTTCGACCAGTTCGCCGGGACAAACTTCGTCTCGCCTTTTTCGACGGCGTCAATGGCGGGCACGGCGAGCTTTTCCGCATCCACGTACCATTGGTTCTTCAAGCGCGGCTCGATGACGACGCCAGAGCGATCGCCGAAGGGTTGCTGGATCTGCCGGTCCTCGACTTGCAGCA
>JBCDJH010000195.1:0-4940 GCA_038747965.1 Pseudomonadota bacterium | reverse complement strand
GATGTGGAGCTTGGCGACATTAATCTCTCTGCGACCTATTCCGGCGCCCTCAGCGCGCCTGAGCAAGGCGAAGGTCGGCTGACGCTCGCCCGGTTGCGGCTGAACGATCCCGTCCAGCCCCGCCGGTTCATGCCCATCGCTGTCGCCGGCTCAGGCCGGATGGACGCAGGCCGCGCCGAGGGGGATGTGCGCCTGCGCGCTCTCGACGCGCAGCTCCTGCGCGTCACCGGCGACCATGATTTCACGGCCGCGACTGGCGCAGTTCATTTTGATACGGACCGCCTGAGCTTTGGGCCCGGCGGTGTCGACTTGCCATTGCTTGTTCCCGCCCTGAAGCAAACCTTGAGGTCCGTAGGCGGCGGAGGGTCGGCCGCTGGCCGCCTCGCCTGGAGCGATCACGGCCTCGTGTCCTCCGGGCGCGCGCTTCTGGACGACGTCTCTGTCGAACTCAGCGCTGCGAAAATTTCCGGCGTCAACGGAGAGGCGACGCTCGCTTCGCTGATTCCGCCCACAACCAATGGCTATCAGCGCCTCCGTATCGACAGCGTCGTTGCGGGCATTGAGCTTACGGGCGGCGTCATCGATTATGCGCTGGGGGCGGATGGTTTGGCGCGCATTTCCCGAGCGGATTGGAAATGGGGCGGCGGGCGGCTTGGCGTTTATGACGCTGTCGCGGCGCTCGACGGCTCACCATTGCGCGCGCCGGTGGAGGTGCGCGGCGTCGATCTCTCAGCCGTACTCGGAGCGCTGAATGTGGAGGGGCTCTCCGGCGATGGCCGGCTCACCGGCGTTTTCCCCGTAGCGCTCTCAGATGGCCGCTTGCAAGTCAAAGACGGCCGCCTCTCGTCGGAGGCTGACGGCGTCTTGCGCTATAGCGGGCCTCAAGAAGCAGTGGCCCTCGGCGTCAGCGCCGAGCAGTCCGAACTTCTCTTCGGCGCCCTCAGCAACTTTCAGTACAAGTCCATAGTGATGTCGCTCAATGGAGCTGTCGATGACGCGCTGACCTTAAAGCTGACGCTCGACGGCGCGAACCCGGATTTCCTTGACGGCTACCCCTTCAAAATCAACCTTACCACCCGGGCGGACGTCTCTGACGTTTTCAAAAGCGATTGAACGCCGCCCGAATTCCGTCATAGTTCAGCCGCGCTTCGCGCTTAGGGTCGGCGTGTCAATTGGCGAGGGATTTATGAACCGGTTTTCGATGGCGCTCCTTGCTCTGCTCGCGGCCGCCGCGGCAGGCTGCACCCATAAGGTGAAGGTCGAAGCGCCTGACAAACCCATCGAAATCAATCTGAACGTCGATTTGCGGGTGCGCCTAGAACGTGAGGTGGAAGACCTCATCGCCAACAACCCGGACCTGTTTTAGGCTTCCCAAAATCAAAGCCGCCGATTGGAGGACGACCATGACCGACACCATGACGCCGTCGCGCCCGCCCCGAGCTGCCATCGCGCCGCGCCTCCGCGCCGCTGCGCTCGCCGGGATGCTGGCGTTCGCCTCCTTCGCCGCTGCGGGTCCCGCCAGCGCGATCAGCGCTGAGGTGGAGCGCGGTCTCGCTGAGTGCATGGTGGCCGAAGGCGTTGACGGGCTGCTGCATGTGAAGAGTGGGGCGAGCGCGTCGCTCAAGGCCGAAGTCGCGAGCATCAACAAACGCCGGATGGCCGCCTATGGCGACATCGCCGCGCGCACGGGCGCCAGCGTCATCGCCACCGGCAAGGTGACGGGCGAAAAGCAAATCGCCGGGCTGGCCTCGGGCCGTTGCTACAAGGCCGGCGACGGCTCCTGGAAAGTGAAGCGCTAGAGCCGTTTGCGTCTGGTATGCTTCTGTTGTGCGGTTGCAACCGGCTCTAGGTCTTTGTTTGCGCGAATTGCGGACGCGAAACCGGTGATCCACTTTCGCTGCAATTCGCGCTAGCCTCAGGCGCTATCGCTCACCCTACGATTTCGAGCGACACGCGATCCGCGCGGATCGTCTGCTTGCCAGCGTGCTCGAAATTCACCGTGACCCTTTCGCCGATAACCGACTGAACCTGGCCGACGCCCCAATCGGGCGCGCCGGGGTGGCGCACAAGCATGCCTGGCTCCAGACCGGTGAAGAGGGGCGGGGGCCCTTTCGTTGCGTCCATTCGCTCCAACTCGCCTTCCGGGTTTGCGCGGCGCGCGAACGCTTGCATGCTTCGCCCGCGCTTTCGGCTTCGCCATCGCACTGTGAGGAATTCCATGCTCGATTCAATGACCTTGTCCGCGCTTCTCACCTCCCGCGTCTGCCACGATCTCATCAGCCCGGTGGCCGCCATGACGACCGGTCTGGAGGTTATGGAGGAGGAGTCCGATGAGGAGATGCGTCAGCACGCGATGGACCTTCTCAATGCGAGCGCCGCGCAGGCCTCCGCCAAGCTCCAGTTTGTGCGCCTGGCTTTCGGCGCGGCGGGGACCGCGGGCGCTGAGCTCGATCTGGATGAAGCGAAAGGCCTCGCCTCCGGCTATTTTGATTTCGTTAAGCCTGATCTGGATTGGCGCGCCCCCGGCCGCGTCGTTCCGAAGTCCATTTGCAAGATTGTCCTCAATCTCTGCCTCTTGGCTGCGGAGGCCGCGCCGCGCGGCGGGCATGTGCGCGTGCTGGGCGCCGCTGACGGTCCCCTCACAATTGTCGCAGAGGGCCCGCGTGCGTTTCTTCCGGAGACGGCGCGCGCCGCTCTGGCCGGCGACCTGGATGAATATGACGCCAAATCAATCCAGCCCTATTATGTGGGGCGATTGATCGATACCGCCGGCCAAACCTTAACGATCGAGGACGGAGAAGAGCGCGTGACCTTCATCCTCGCACCGGCCGGTTGAACCCAGCGCAACCACACGCCAGAGCGCTCCGTTAAGCGGCGATCGCTCGCGTTATAGCTTCACGCGATCTTAACCACTCGCGGCGATTGTGATGGGGACGAACCGGACGCTTTGTCCGTGCCCGCACCCACCAAAAAGGCCGCGATTATGGATGATCTGCTTGGTGAATTCTTAACCGAGACCGCGGAGAGCTTGGACGTTGTTGACCGCGAACTCGTGAGGTTCGAGCAGAACCCTCAAGACCGCGCCATTCTCGACAACATCTTTCGCCTTGTACACACGATCAAAGGAACCTGCGGGTTTCTTGGATTGCCGCGCCTCGAAGCCGTGGCGCATGCGTCTGAAACCGTCCTCGGAAAGTTTCGCGATGGCGAGTTGAGCGTCACGCCAGACGGCGTCACGCTCATTCTTGAATCGCTCGACCAGATCAAAGTCATCCTGACGTTCTTGGAGACCGAAGGCTCCGAACCTGAAGGCGACGACGCGGATCTTATCGACCGTTTGGAGAAAGCCGCCCGCGGTGAATTCGGCGGCGCCGCTGCGAACGACGAAGCTCCGTCTGCTGACGCTCCAGCTGAAGAGGCGGCTGTCAGCGAAGAAGAAGCCGCGCCGGTTGAGGCTGAGGCCGCCGCTGAGACGCCCGCGCCCGAACAGGCCCCAAGCGCACCCCCCGCGCCAAAGGCCGAAGAGGCTCCGGCCCCCGCCGCAGCGCCCGAAGCCGCCGGCAAGACTGGCGAGCCCAGCATCAAAAACCAATCGATCCGTGTGAATGTCGAGGTCCTTGAAGATCTCATGACCATGGTGAGCGAGCTGGTTCTGACGCGGAACCAGCTGCTGCAAATGGTCCGCGCCATGGACGATTCTGAATTCAAAGTGCCGCTGCAGCAGCTCTCCAACGTCACCGCGGAGCTGCAAGACACCGTGATGAAAACGCGGATGCAGCCCATCGGCAACGCTTGGCAAAAGCTGCCGCGGATCGTGCGCGATGTCAGCAAAGATGTCGGCAAGAAAATCGATCTCGTGATGGAAGGGCAGGACACCGAACTCGATCGGCAAGTCCTTGAACTCATCAAGGACCCGCTCACGCATATGGTCCGCAATTCCGCTGACCACGGATTGGAAATGCCGGCCGACCGGACAGCCAAGAGTAAATCCGAAGTCGGCACCATCAAGCTGCGCGCCTATCACGAAGGCGGTCACATCATCATCCAGGTCTCCGACGACGGCGCCGGCCTCAACACCGCGCGCATTCAGGAGAAGGCGCTGGCGAAGGGCATCGTCACTGAAGCGGAACTCGCCACGCTCAACGAGAACCAGATCCAGCGTTTCATCTTCGCGCCAGGCTTCTCCACGGCTGAGGCGGTCACTAACCTCTCCGGCCGCGGCGTCGGCATGGATGTGGTGCGCACGAACATCGAGCTGATCGGCGGAACCATCGATTTGGTGTCCACGCAAGACAAAGGCACCTGCTTCACCATCAAGATCCCGCTTACGCTCGCGATCATCTCAGCGCTGATCGTCGAGGCGTGCGGCAGCCGCTTTGCGATCCCGCAGCTCTCTGTGATTGAACTCGTCCGCACCGGCACGGGTTCGGAGCACCTGATCGAGACGATCAACGCCACAAAGGTCCTGCGCTTGCGGGATCGCCTGTTGCCGCTGATCGATCTGAACGCGCTTCTTGGCGCCGCCGGCGAGCGCGATCTGGAAAACGAGTCGCACTTTGTCGTGGTCATGCAGGTCGGCGAGCGGCGGTTTGGCATCGTCGTCGATAATGTTTTTGATACGGAAGAAATTGTCGTCAAGCCTGTGGCGTCGGTCTTGCGCGATATCTCTATGTTCTCTGGAAACACAATCTGGGGCGATGGTTCGGTCATCATGATCATCGATCCAAACGGCGTGGCTGGCGCGGCCGCTTTGAACAAAGAAGAAGCCAACAAAAGCGCCGCCGCGGCCCAAGACCGCCTCATCGCCAACGACGACGCGACATCATTGCTCGTCTTCCGCGCCGGATCGGATGAGCCGAAAGCGGCGCCGCTGGCTCTCATCACGCGCCTTGAAGAAATCGACCGCGACAACATCGAGCGTTCGAACGGGCAGAGCCTGG
>JBCDJH010000194.1:0-4988 GCA_038747965.1 Pseudomonadota bacterium | reverse complement strand
GGGCCGACCTCGCCTCCTACGAGGTCAAAGACATCACCCGGCCGCTCACGCCGTTTGAGGAGTTCCTCCTGCAGCTCGTTTAAACCTCGCAAGCCGCAGCGCCGAGCCTGGTCGCGGCCGAACTCAATGGCGCGCCATCGCTTCTGCAACGGCTCACCCGCAGGCTCGCGGAAGATTTGGAATGGGCGCAGCGCTTTAACGATCCGAACGGCGCCTACGCGCTTTGTGTCGCCTGCGGGGGCGCGGGCGGTTAATAAAACGCCGGCGCTGGATTGGCGGCGCCAGGTGCAAACGTGATTGAAGGAGCTGCTGGCCCGTGAGCGACAGGCCAGACGCCGCCGGCGCCAAAGCCGGCCCAAACCTCCGGGGTTTAACGGCCGCAGACACCAAAGGCGCCCGGAAGCGGCCACGCATCCCACCATGGGATCCGCCCTTTTGCGGCGACATCGGCATGGAAGTGCGGCGGGACGGAAGTTGGGCCTATCAGGGCTCGCCCATCGGCCGACTGCCGCTCGTCAAGCTGTTCGCATCCGTCATGCGCCGGGAGGCCGACGCTTTCTTTCTCGTCACGCCGGTCGAGAAAGTGAGCCTCGCCGTCGAAGACGCGCCCTTTATCGCGGTCGCCATGCAAGTGGAAGGGGACGGCGCAGAGCAGACGCTGCATTTCACCACAAATCTCGGAGACGAGGCGACCGCTGGGGACGCGCACCCCTTACGCGCCGGGCGCAGCGACGGGGCGGAGGCGCCCGCCCTTTACGTCGATATCCGCGGCGGCTTAGAAGCCCGCATCAACCGCGCCGTTTATTATGATCTTGTCGAACGGGCCGTTCACGCCGACATAGAGGGCGCATCTTATTTCGGAGTGTGGAGTGGAGGTCGCTTCTTTCCGTTCGGGCGAAGCGACGAAGTCAACGTATGAAAGCGTTTTCAGAGGACTGGACTGCGGATTTTCGGAGCGCTCTATACGCGCCTGGGCGCGGCGCGGACGCGTCCGTGCGGCGCGTCTTTGATGAGCTCAATCCGGATGCAGACGAAAGCCTACGACCTTACAAGAAGAAAGAGCTTTCGGCCGCGGCGGTTCTTATTCCAATTCTAGACAAAGCGCCCGAACCGACAGTGCTGCTGACCGTGCGGTCCTCTCGCATGCCGTCTCATCCCGGTCAGATCAGCTTGCCCGGCGGGCGGATCCAAACCAACGACGCCTCGCCGGAAGACGCGGCGCTTCGGGAGACATGGGAGGAGACCGGAATTCACCCGGACTATGTCACCCCGCTTGGAGAGCTGCCGGTTCACGAGGGCGGGCTGGGCTTCGCTGTCACGCCCATCGTCGGCGTGGTCCGTCCGGGCTATCGCCTTCAGGCGGATGAGCGAGAGGTGGCGGAGATTTTTGAAACACCGCTGTCGCGTATCCTCAATGAAACCGAACACTATATCGAGACGCGTCGGTTTGGCGGCGAGCCCTTGCGTTTTCGCGCCCTGAAGGATGGGGGGCGCACCATATGGGGCCTGACTGCGAGCATCCTTTATAGCCTTCACGAAGCTCTGAAGGACTGACCGCGATGCGCGGCAAACTCATCCCTTTGCTGCTCTTCGTTGCGCCTTTCGTCGGCTACGCCCTTTACTTGCGGTTTGGGCCGAAGACACCCGAGGCGCGGCGCACCCCGTTGCTCGCCTTGCTTGCGAGCGGCGTCGCCCTGGCGCTCATCGCCGTGTTCGTCGCCGTCCGCAGCCAAGGAGGCGAGCGCACCGACGCATATGAGCCCGCGCGCTACATAGATGGCGAGATTGTTCCCGGCCGGATCGAATGACGGCGCGGCGGCGCCCCGTCCTATGACGAAGCAGACAACGCTTGCGGATCTCGATTTAGCGCCGGGCGCGACCGACTGGATGGATCGCCCCTCCGTCCAAGCGGTGATGGCCGCGCTCGGGGATAAGGCTCGTTTTGTTGGCGGATGCGTGCGCAACGCCATTCTTGGCGCGCCGGTTCACGACATCGACGTCGCTGTGGCCGCGCGCCCCCAAGACGCCGTGCAGCGCCTCAAAGAAGCGGGACTGCGCGTCGTCGAGACGTGGCTCGCCCATGGCACCGTGACCGCGGTGACCGACGGCGAGGCCATCGAAGTCACGAGCCTGCGAGCGGATGTGGAAACCGACGGACGACACGCCGTTGTTCGTTATACGGACGACTGGGACGAGGATTGGCGTCGCCGCGACTTCACCATGAATGCGATCTATGTGAACCGCAGCGGCGCCGTGTTCGACCCGGCGGGCGGCGTCGCCGACGCCAAAACCGGGCGGGTGCGCTTCATTGGCGAGGCCGCCGATCGCATTCAAGAAGATTATCTCCGTATATTGAGGTTTTTTCGCTTCCACGCTTGGTATGGCCGCGGCGCGATGGACGCGGACGCCCTAGCCGCCTGCGCGCGGTTGAAGGGGGGCGTTGAGGATCTGTCCGGCGAACGGGTGCGGGCCGAGCTCTTCAAACTCCTCGGCGCCGACGCGCCGGGCGAGACGCTCCGGGCGATGGCGCAGGCCGGCGTCTTGCCGTTGGCGAGCCCGCCCCCTTACGATTTCCGCGCCTTGGAGAGATTCGCCGACATACGCAGGACGGAGACCGGCGCGGGCGGGGTGAGCGCCGCGCTCGCCCTCGCCGCGCTCTGCCCGACCGCGGGCGACAGCGTCGCCGATCGACTGCGGCTCTCGCGCGCGGAGCGCCAGACGCTCGCGGCGAGTTCAGCGGCTGGGGGCGAAGCCGCCGCCCCCGAAACGAACGCGATTCGCCGAGGGATCTACCGAAAGGGGCGACAGACCACATGCGCCGGTCTCATGCTGGCGTGGGCGCGGGGCGCGGCCGACGTTGCGGACGCCGCGTGGGATGCAGCGCTGGCCTTCGCTCAGTCCGAGCCAATCCCCAAGTTTCCTCTCAGCGGCGCGGACGCCATGGCGGCGGGGCTCCCAGAAGGGCCCGCCATCGGCGCAGCGCTCGCCGCCGTTGAGGACACCTGGATCGCGGACGATTTTAGGGCCGATCGGGCCGCATTGCTCCGCGAACTCGCTGCGACAGCGTCTGGGAGGAGCACGCGGTGACCCAAGCGGCGGCCGCCTCTCAGCCCGCCGTCAAGGCCGCCCAGCCCGCGCGGCAGGCGCCCGACACGGCCGACGGCGTTCTACCCGGCCTTTGGTACCTGGCGGCCTGCAGCGCCGATCTGAAGCCAGGCCGTATGCTCGGCAAGACTCTGTTCGGCGCGCCCGTTCTCCTAGGCCGGACACGCGACGGCGCGGCGTTCGCGCTGCGGGACCTTTGCCCGCATCGAGGCGTACGGCTCTCGGAGGGCCGTTTCGACGGCGCCGAGATCGCCTGCCCCTTCCATGGCTGGCGGTTTGGCGCAAACGGCGCCTGCAAACGCGTCCCCTCGCTCGCGCCCGGCCAACAAATCGATTTGAACCAAATCGCCACGCCCGCTTATTCCGTCTCAGAAGGGCAAGGCTGCATATGGATTAAGGCCCCGGGCGCCGACGGCGCGGCTGCGCATGGCCCCGAGGCGTCGGCGCCCGAGATCCCGGAGATCGGAGAGCGGGCCCCGAAGGTGTCCGTCTCGCTTCGTTTCGAAACCGACATGGACAACGCAGTGTTCGGGTTGCTCGACCCAGCGCACGGTCCGTACGTCCACCAAAGCCGGCTGTGGCGACGTCCCGACAAGCTCGCCGACAAGGAGAAGCGCTACGCGCCGTCGGACCTCGGCTTCACAATGCTGCGCCACCCGCCGTCGTCGAATTCAGTAATCTACAAGTTTCTGGGCGACGCCCCAACCACAGAGATCTCCTTTCGTTTACCAGGCGTGCGGCTGGAGCATGTGCGCGTCGGATCGGGCCACATCTGTAATTTCACAGCGATGACGCCGATCGACGGCGCGCGGACCGAAGTCACCAACCTACTCTATTGGACGACCCCCGCGTTGGACCTGCTGACGCCGTTCATTCACGCCTACGCCCGCCGCTTTCTAGGCCAGGACCAATGGATCATCGGCTTGCAGAACGAGACGAAGCCGTTCGCGCCAGACACGATGTTGATCCGAGACGCCGATGCGCTTCAGCGATGGTATCTCCGCTTAAAGGACGCCTGGCGGCGGGCGGTCCGTGAGGAGCGCGCCTTCGTCAATCCGATTGAGCCCGCCACTTTACGCTGGCGCACCTAAGCGCCCCGATCGACAGAAGATACGCCCCGCTGGCGCTTATCGGACCCTTCAGCTAAACTCCGCTCGTTGAAGTGGCGCGGCCGAGCAGGGGGGATGAAGCGCAATGTTGCAACGGGTTGTTTTTCCAGCCGGTTTGATCGGAACGCTGTTCGTCGGTCCATTGTATTTTTACGAGACCTACAATCCGATTGCGCGCCAAACGGCGAACACCCCCATTAAGGCGATCAGCGAAGTTGGTCCGGCGTGCTTCACCGGCGGCCTAAGCGCCTTTATCGATTGCGCGCCCCAAGGCGTTGGGTCTGCCGGGCCGTTTCTTTTCGCCGCTTTCGCCGGCGCGATCGTGACGGCCGCAATCGGCCTGGTCGGCATTTTGCCAATCCTACGTAAGCTCGGAGCGTTGGTCGGCGCGATCACCGGCGTGATCGCGATTATCGGCGTTGGCATGACAGCCGCCGCCGTTCTCACGAGCGAGGACGGCACGACACTCGGATGGGGCGCATATGCGGCCGGGGTTTTGGGCCTTTTGATGGTTCTCACCGGCCTGTTCGCGATGCGAGCCGAGGACTAACAGCGGCGCGTCACAGAGCGACGCCCGCCCAAGCACAACAGGCGAATCGATAGCGTGGCAGGCGGCGGCCGGTGGGCTGAGACAGCTCCGCCCGGCCTCCTTTGCGTCCGCTTAGGGCCACTTCGCTTCGGGCGGCAGCGAACTCAGAATTGAAGTGACGTTGCCGCCGGTCTGCAGGCCGAATTGAGTGCCGCGATCATACAATAGGTTGAACTCAGCATAGC
>JBCDJH010000193.1:0-5008 GCA_038747965.1 Pseudomonadota bacterium | reverse complement strand
TCATCCTTCGATCGTTCTCGCCCCGGTCAAAGCCGATGAATGCGCGGAAAAGCTGGCGCCGGCGCTCGTCGTGTTCGCCCAGTTCGAGCAGGAAGTGACCTAGGAGCGGATCCCCGACAAGGTGGCGGCCTCAAAGAAGAAGGGGCTGTGAATGGGCGGTTAACCGCTGCTTGGCTATGGCATCGTCAATCGACGCCTTGAAGTGAATGCTCTCGAAGTTCAGCAGGTGCGCACGATGGGGTGGTGTCGCGCGATCTCTGGGAGAACGTTCAGAAGCGCTTAGATGCAGGTCGCACCGGCTGTACTGTGAAGAAGCGCGCGTCAAACGCTTTGCTCCGCGGCAAGCTTTTTGACGACGCCGGGCGCAGAATGGTTCCAAGCCATGTCCGTAAGGGTGCGCGACGCTACTTCTACTATGTAAGCGCGCCGCTTCTGCGCGGCCGCGGCGATCCCGTCGGCAGCGTCCCACGGGTGAGCGCGCCGCGAATAGAGGCTTCGGTCCTGTAGGCGCTGAAAGCGTCCGGTGCGGAAGGACCGGATGCGGAGCGGCTCATCAGCATGGTCGAGCGCGTCGTCGTCAGCCAAGATCACTTGACGATCCGAATGACAAAGGACAGCGGCGGAGAGGAGCTGTCCGTTCCCATCCATCTCGCCTCGGCGAAGTCGGGACTGCGGCTTCCCCGACCCCGCCTAAATCGTCTCTGTCCGACACCGCGAACCGCAAAATGGCCGGGAGAGATCTTGCGCGTAATTTACGCCAAATGGCGACTTAATGCTCCGCAAAGAGACGGTGTGTGGGCGACGGCACCGCCCTAAGCGGTTGATATCACGACCAGGCGCTGACCCGCCCCATCCACTCGAAGTTCGCGCATGATTTGCTGGCGGATGGGGTGGGATTCGAACCCACGAGACGGGGACACCGCCTACACGCGTTCCAGGCGTGCGCCTTCGACCACTCGGCCACCCATCCGTTCGGCGCTGCGGACGCCATTTCGTTCGGCTGACCGCCGACCCATGAGCGCCGCGAGGGAGAGGCGCGGACTATAGCGTTGGCGGCGCCTGGCGCAAGGTTTGTCGGGCGCCGGGCCCTGTGCTATATCGATGAAGCAAACTCCGGGGGGAGAATATGGCCGCGTTTCGTTATCTAAGTTGGATTGTTGTCGCGTTGGCTCTGATGCTGCTTGGCGCGGACGTTATGACATCGCTGGAGCGAGGCGGCGTGGAGATGCGCTCCGTTGCTGACATTCTCAGCATGGTGGGCGTTGACCTCGGCGGCGCAGGCAAAAAAGCGCCTGGCGGCGCTGGGCAGGCTCTGGCTGCGGTGTTGGGCGTTCCCATGTGGGCTGTGCTCGGCGCCATCGGCACCCTTCTGGTGCTCGTCTTCCGCCCCATGGACTGAAGCATCGCTTCGCCTTCGGCCTGCCGATTCTCAGCGAATTCCACGCGATGAACTAAGATGGGTGTTGGGACGAACCAGTTCGCTGTGCGATCCAGATTGCCCCTTCAGCTGATTCCAGTTCTCAGATGCGCCGTCCGGCCAGCTAAGGCCCGAAACGCCTTAGGCGTCCATCTTAAGGGCTGAGATAAACGCTTCCTGCGGGATCTCAACGCGCCCGAACTGCCGCATCTTCTTCTTGCCGGCCTTCTGTTTGTCCAACAGCTTCCGTTTCCGCGTGGCGTCGCCGCCATAGCACTTTGCGGTCACGTCCTTTCGCATGGCCGAGATTGTCTCCCGCGCGATCACCCGCCCGCCGAGCGCCGCTTGGATCGGGATCTTGAAAAGGTGGCGGGGGATCAGGTCCTTCAGCCGTTCGCACATGGCGCGCCCACGCATTTCCGCCCGGTCGCGGTGCACGATGATTGAAAGCGCGTCCACCGGCTCCTCATTGACGAGGATCGCCATGCGCAGCAGATCCTCTTTCCGGTAGCCCTCAATCACATAGTCGAACGAGGCGTAGCCCTTGGTGATCGATTTCAGGCGATCGTAGAAGTCGAACACGACCTCGTTCAGCGGCAGCCGGTAGGTGAGCATGGCGCGCGATCCTGCATAGGTGAGGTCCACCTGCTCGCCGCGCCGCTCCTCACACAGTTTGAGCACGCCGCCCAAAAACTCATCCGGGGCCAGGATCGTTGCTTTGATCCAAGGCTCTTCAATATGCTGAATTTTCACGGAGTCCGGCATATCGGCGGGATTGTGCAATTCCACCATGGAGCCGTCGGTCATATGCACGTGATAGACGACGCTTGGCGCTGTGGTGATGAGGTCGATGCCGAACTCGCGCTCCAGCCGCTCGCGAATGATTTCCAAATGGAGAAGCCCGAGGAAGCCGCAGCGGAAGCCGAAGCCGAGGGCCGCGGAGGTCTCCATCTCAAAATCGAAGCTTGCGTCATTGAGGCGCAATTTGCCGATCGCCTCGCGCAGATCTTCAAACTCGGCCGAATCAACGGGGAAGAGACCGCAGAACACAACGGGCTGCGCCGGGCGGAAGCCGGGAAGCGCCTCCGCCGTTCCGTTTTTCTCGGTGGTGATCGTGTCGCCCACGCGCGCGTCCGCCACCTGCTTGATAGAGGCGGTGAGAAAGCCGATCTCGCCGGGGCCGAGCGCGTCCACGGTGGCGCGGGTTGGCCGGAATACGCCAATCTGGTCCACCGGATAGACGGCGCCCGCCTCCATCATCCGTATGCGCATGCCCTTCTTGAGAACGCCGTCGATGATCCGCACCAGCACCACCACGCCAAGATATGCGTCGTACCAACTGTCAACCAGCATGGCTTTAAGGGGGGCATCCTTGTCTCCCGTCGGCGCCGGTAAGTCGCGCACGATCGCTTCCAGCACTTCTGGCACGCCGAGGCCCGTTTTGGCGGAGATCTCTATGGCTTCCGAGGCGTCCAGCCCTATCACGTCTTCAATCTGGGCGCGCACCCGGTCAGGCTCCGCCGCCGGCAGATCGATTTTGTTGAGCACAGGGACGATCTCGTGGTTCACCTCGATCGCCTGATAGACATTCGCCAGCGTCTGCGCCTCGACCCCTTGGCTGGCGTCGACGACAAGGAGGGAGCCTTCGCAAGCGGAGAGGGACCGGTTCACCTCATAGGCGAAGTCCACATGTCCGGGCGTGTCGATGAGGTTGAGGACGTAGTGCTCGCCGTTCTCGGCCTTGTACTCCAAGCGCACCGTTTGCGCTTTGATGGTGATGCCGCGTTCGCGCTCCAGCTCCATGCTGTCGAGCACCTGCTCGCGCATCTCCCGGTCCGTCAAACCGCCGGTGGTTTGGATCAGGCGGTCGGCGAGGGTGGATTTGCCGTGGTCGATATGGGCGACGATGGCGAAATTTCGGATGTGAGATGGCTCCGTCATCGGGACGATATAGCCGCGCGCCAGGGCGCCTACAATATGGCGGAGCGGCGCAGCGCGCGCGGACGCTCCCGGGGAGCGGCTCACGCGCGCTGGCTGACTTAGATAGAGAGGGGCGCAAGAGCGAATTGCGGCGAAAGCCGTTCACCGGTTTCGCGTCCGCAATTCGCACAATCAAAGACTTAGAGCCTTTTGCGACCGCGAAACTGATCCATATCGGGCGCAAACGGCTCTAGGCGCCGGATTGGGTCTTCAGCAGGTCGCGGATTTCAGTCAGAAGGGTTTCCTGCGGCGGCGGCGCGGCGGGCTCCTCCGGCTTCTCCTCTTCCTTCTTGCGCATGCTGTTCATGCCTTTGATGACGATGAACAGCGCCCAGGCGACGATCAAAAAGGCGATGACGTTGTTGATGAAGTTGCCGTAGTTGATCGCCACTTGTTCGGCTTCTTCGGTCGCCGGCTTGATGACGAAGGCGAGGCTCGAAAAATCGATGCCGCCGATGATCATGCCGATCGGCGGCATGATGATGTCGTCCACGAGCGACTTAACGATAGTCCCAAACGCGCCGCCGATAATGATCCCAACGGCCATGTCCACGACGTTGCCCTTCAGGGCGAACTCCTGGAATTCCTTCAGCATAAAGTCCTCATCCCTTTTGACTGCCGCAGGCGGTCATGCTTTGTCGATGCACTCTCTGAGAACGGCTGACGGCGTCTTCCGATCCGTCGACGCACTGCGAATCGCTCTCAAGCGTGAGTGTAAAGATCAAACAGTCGGGTGTGTGAGGACAAAGTAGCCCGTCCGGCCCGGACTTCGCGGCGTCGGCCTAGCGCGTCGATCCGGCTGCGATGATCGCGCCGCCCGGCCCGTCTTGGGCGATGATCGCGAAGCCACGAGCGGATCCCGCGTTCGCGTCGGCGCAAAGAGCGGACGCCGCTGAGCAGTCGAGCGTCATGGTGGCCGGCTCGCCCTTCCAGGGCCCTATTTCCGTAAGGCCCTTCACCACATGGGTGTAATGCAGCGTCTTGCCTGCGTTCTCGCCGCCTTCGATGGACACTTCCACCGGTCCTGCGCTGAAAGGCGCAAGCCACAAGGTGGCGTCGTCCTCAATTGTGGCGGCTGGCAGGGAGATGACCAATTCCTCGCCGCGGCGCTCTAGCTGGATATGGGAGGAGCCCGCGCCGCGCGCCGCTTGGATGGCGCTTCGCACGTTATCCTTCTCGCCGCCATGGGCCTCCGCCGCGCCTTGAACGACGATTTGCGGGGTGTAGAGGCGGCGGTTTGAAAGGCGGTTGCGATACGCCTTTTGGCGATCGCCATGCTCAGGCTGGGCGAGCGTGTCGCTCCAGCCGTAGAAATTCCAATAATCGATCGGGAAGCTCAGCGCGATCACGTCCTCAAGGGCCGAAAGCTCCTGCAGGAAGGCGTCGGCCTCCGGGCAATAGGGGCAGGCTTGGCTCGTAAAGAGTTCAACAACGACGGGGCCAGTCGCCATGAGGCCAGTCGCCATAGGGGCAGGGCGCGCCGAAAGCGGCCGAGGCCCCTCGGCGAAAGAGGCCATCCCCGACTGAGCCAAAGCCCCCGAAACGCTGAACAAAACAGCGATCAACACGTGGATAAAATATGACATGCCCTCAAGATGGGCGGCAAAAGCC
>JBCDJH010000192.1:0-5037 GCA_038747965.1 Pseudomonadota bacterium | reverse complement strand
TGATGATCGGCATTGAACGGCTGCATTTGGAGCAGGACGCGGGCAAGTCCATCCACGATCTCGCCCCGGCCCATTCCTATGTGGATTTGAACCGTTCGGGCGTGGCGCTGATGGAAATCGTCTCGAAGCCGGACATGCGCTCGGCTGAAGAGGGCGCCGCCTATTTCGAGAAGCTGCGCACGGTCTTGCGGTATCTCGGCACCTGCGACGGCAATATGGACGAAGGCTCCATGCGGGCGGACGTGAACGTCTCCGTCCGCCGGCCGGGCGACGCGTTGGGGACGCGGACGGAAACGAAGAACGTCAACTCGATCCGCTTCGTCCGCCAGGTGATCGATTACGAAGCGCGCCGGCAAATCGAGGCGCTGGAGGCTGGCGAAGACATCCACCAGGAAACCCGCCTGTTCGACGTCAAGAGGGGCGAGACGCGCACCATGCGCTCCAAAGAAGACGCGCACGACTACCGCTACTTCCCCGATCCGGATCTGTTGCCCTTGATCCTAGAGGAGGCCTGGGTGGCGGAGATCCGCGCCAGCCTGCCGGAGTTGCCGGACGCGAAGAAGGCCCGCTTCAAGGACGCCTATGGGCTTTCCGCCTACGATGCGGGCGTCCTCGTAATGGACCAGGCGAAGGCCGCTTACTTCGAAGAGGTCGCAAGCGGTCGGGACGGCAAGCTCGCCTCCAACTGGGTGACGACGGAGCTGTTTGGCGCGCTCAACAAAGCGGGCCTCTCCATTGAGGCGTCGCCGGTGAAGGCGTCGGGCCTCGGCGCCCTCATCGACCTCATTAGCGAAGGCGTCATTTCAGGCCGTATCGCCAAAGACGTGTTCGAAATCATGATTGAGACGGGCGGCGACCCTCGCGCCATCGTGACCGAACGTGGCTTGCAGCAGGTGACTGATACGGGCGCTATAGAGGCGGTGATCGATGAAATCGTCGCCGCGAACCCCAAGCAAGTCGAACAGTTAAAGGCCAAGCCGAAGACGCTCGGCTGGTTCGTGGGGCAAGTGATGAAAGCGACCGGCGGCAAAGCGAACCCCCAAGCCGTCAATGAGATATTGCGCGCGAAGTTGGAGATCGGGGAGGAGTAGCCCGCCGCTCCAGCGCTGCGCCCTGAAGACGCCCAAAAGGAGAGACGCAGATGGCGAACCCTATAGAACTCTATTACTGGCCAACGCCCAATGGCTGGAAGGTTTCCATCGCGCTTGAGGAGATGGGCCTCGATTACGTTCTTAAGCCGGTCAATATCGGCAAGGGCGAACAGTTCGAGCCGAGTTTCCTGAAAATCTCGCCGAACAACCGTATGCCGGCGATCATCGATCCGGATGGACCCGGCGGCGCGCCGATCTCGGTTTTTGAATCGGGCGCAATCCTCCAATATCTCGGCCGCAAGACCGGCAAGTTCTACCCCTCAGACGAGCGCCTTCGCGTAAAGGTGGAGGAATGGCTGTTCTGGCAGATGGGCGGCCTCGGCCCTATGGCGGGCCAAGCGCATCATTTCCGTCAGTATGCGCCAGAGAAAATCGAATATGGAATTCAGCGCTATACGAACGAAGTAAACCGTCTTTATGGCGTTCTGAACAAAGCGCTAGAAGGGCAGGACTATATTGCGGGCGAGTACTCCATCGCCGATATGGCGAGTTGGCCGTGGGTCGTGCCCTACGAGCGGCAAGGCCAAAATCTGGATGAGTTTCCGAACCTGCGCGCCTGGTTCGACCGGATGAAGGAGCGGCCAGCGGTTCGCAAGGGCAAAGAGCTTGGCGCTGAGTTGCGCAGCACCGACCTTGGCGACGACAGCAAGGACGCTGAAGAAGCGCGCGCCGTTCTATTCGGGCAAAAAGCCCGCTCTTAGGACGTACACGGTAGGCTTTCTTATCCTTAACAAATCGTTGGGATTTATCAACAAAAGCCTAAAGCGCGTTTAACGCTATCTTTAATCGCCGCTCCCCATTCTCCTTAACGTTAATCACGTTTTGGCGACCTTGCGCGTCGCCATTCAAGGAGAAGGCACGGGGTTACGGGATGTCGGCGGCGCTTGCAGAAACTCAGGAAGAACTGAACGAAGCTCAGTTGAGCGATGCGGAAATGTGCCGGCTTGGCCTCGCCATGTCGACGGGACAGGGCGGCCAGCCGCTGGACTACGTCTCCGCGCACAAATGGTTCAATCTCGCGGCGATGCGGGGAAGCTTGGAGGCGCGCGCCTACCGGGCGGAAGTCGCCCAGGAGATGACCTCCGATGAAATCGCCGAAGCCCAGCGCCAAGCGCGCGCCTGGCTACTGAAGCACGGCGTTAACTAGAGCGAATTGCAGCGAAAGTGGCTCACCGGTTTCGCGTCTGCAATTCGCGCAAACGAGCACTTAGAGCGGGTTGCGGCCTCTAAACTCTCTCATATCAGACGCAAACGGCTCTAAATCAGAGGCAAATCCGGGCGTCTCAACGCTTCGGGACGGCCTGGTACAACGTCACCACATGGCCGTCATAGTCGACGAAGGCGCGCTGGCGGTAGTCGAACTTCGCAGGCCCCTCGATCACGAGGGGCTTGGAGGTGCGAAGGCCCAACGCTTCGATCCGCCAAAAGATCTCGGTGATATCCGGCACGCGGAAGAGGGGGCCAAGCCCCGGCGTTCCGCCGGCGGCGGCGGTTCCCAAGGGGCGCTCGACCAAAGCGAGCGCCGCGACCTGCGTGTCGCCGGCGTTCAGCGTCGCGACCTCAACAACTCCGTTGCTAGGCGCTCCCAAAAGCTCAAAGCGCGCGCTGTCCTCCTCCGCGACGCCGCCGCGCGCAACCCCAAACCCCAGAATGTCTTCGTAGATCGTGAGCGCGCGGTCGATATCGGCGACCATCAGCGTCACCCGTTTGAGGAGCGCGCCGTCGTGGGCCTCCTGGGCGGCCGCTTGCGCCGAAACGCCGCAACTGAGCGCGAGACAGAAGGCGGCGGCTAAGGCGGCGAGACGTATGGGGAGGAGGCGGGCGATCGGCATCGGACGTCCAATTTCACGGGGCGAAAACACTGAAAAAAACCTAACGGGCCCCGGCGCCTTTGCCAATCGAGGAAGCGCCGCGGCTCTAAGTCTTCGTTTGCGCGCACTGCAGACGCGAAACCTGTGAGCTGCTTGTACTGCAATTCGCCATAGCCCTCACTTGAGCAGCATCGCTGCGAAGAGATAGAGGCCCGCCGCCGCTAGGGCGCCGATGGAGCGCAGGCTGTTCCAGCGCGTCCAAGAGACGGCGTAGACGCGCCAATAGTCCGCCGCTGCTTCGCTGTCGAAGGGGGCGGCGTCCAGCCGTTTGTTCATGGGCACGTTGCGCGCGATGGTGACGAGGAAGACGGCGATGAAATAAGTGAGGCCGGCCCCGATGATGAGCCGCGCCGGCGCCCCGTCTAGCCGCAGCGCCGCATAGGCGATCGCCGCGAGACTGAGCGGCGCCAACGCCATGAATGTGGCCAGGAATTCCGACCGCATCACTGTTTGATTGAGACGTTGCATCACGTCGATCCCGTGGGGCGCATCCGCCTCGCGAAACGCCCGCATCAGAAAGTCAGAGAAAGCGAGGAAGACGCCGCTGACCCGTGCGTTGGCGAGGCCCAAGAGCAGACAGGCGAGGCTGGTCCATTCGAATGGCATGTTCATCTCCATAAAGATTGGTTTCTTATCGGGGCTCAAGCGCCGGCTTTCGCGCCCATGCGTTCAGCCTCTGCGATCCAGCGTGCGATCTTTTCGGGCGACGCCGTTTTCACAGAGCCGAATTGGGCGACGCGCTTCACGTCAATCCCGCAGAAGCCGAGCACCTGATTGCGGATAACCCGTCTCGCCGGCCGGTGGTAAATCAGGACATCAAGCAACGGCGGCGTATCGGAAGTGATCACCACGTCCGCCGTTCGTCCCTTGAGCAGCTTGTCCCAGCCAAAGCCGCGTTTGTGATACTTGAAGCCGAACCCGGGGAGGAGCGCCCGGTCCAACACCGCCTTGGCGCGCGCTGGCATGGCGCCCCACCAATAGGGGTGCGCAACGAAGATATGGTCCGCCCAGGACATCCCGTCCCGCCACGCGGCCAGATCCGGCTCCAACGCCGCTTGCGGTTCGTTGTAGCCGCGAAAGCCGTCGCTGAATTTCATGTCGGCGAGATCGAGGCGCCGTATCTCGGCGCCTTTGCTTTCGGCCCCCGCCTGATAAGCGTCGGCGATCGCTCCGCAGAGCGAACCAGGTTTTGGATGCGCCGTCCAAATGAACACCTTCCGTGACATCGCTTAACTCCCTTGACACGGTGTAAAGTTGACATGGCGTCAATTAGAGGCATCTTGACGCCATGTCAAGAGAGAATCGAAACACCAGAGAAACGATCCTGAACGCCGCGTGGCGCTTGCTAGAGGCGGCGCCTGGCCGAGAGGTACGAATGAGCGACATTGCGGCCGAGGCTGGCGTGAGCCGTCAGGCGGTTTACGGCCACTTTCCAACGCGCGCCGACCTGCTGACCGCGACAGCCCGTTACCTGGATGAAGTGAAAAACGTGGACGCCCGTCTTGCGGCGAGCCGCAACGCCGCGCGCGGCGTCGATCGCCTCGCCGCGTTCGTGGAGGCCTGGGGCGACTACATCCCGGAGATTTACGGCGTGGGCCGCGCCTTTATGGCGATGTATGACAGCGATAGCGAAGCGGCCGCCGCTTGGGACGATCGGATGCAAGCCGTCCGCCATGGCTGCCAAGCCGCAGTGGACGCCCTGAAGCGCGATGGAGATCTCACGCCCGATTATTCAGCGCGCCAGGCGACGGATGTTCTGTGGACGCTGCTCAGCGTTGAGAATTGGGAGCGCCTGCGCAACGACTGCGGATGGTCGCAGAAGAGGTATGTGGAAACGATGAAAGCGATCGCCTTCTCAGCGTTAGTGGCTGATTAAGCGACCGCCGCCCGAACGTATGTCCGAGCGGCGGCTGTCTTGATGGCGATGTCGGCCTGCTAGAACACGGCCCGTAAGGTGACGCCGTACTGGCGGGGACGGTTGAAGTTCGCCTGGTGGAAGCCGAGGCCGAAGTTCG
>JBCDJH010000191.1:0-5049 GCA_038747965.1 Pseudomonadota bacterium | reverse complement strand
TTTTCCTGCAAGCCGAGCGTTACGGCGTGAACGCCGCCTTTCGGTCCGATGTCTTCTCCGAACACGGCCATGCGCGGGTTGACGGAGAGTTCATGATCGAGGGTGCGGCGAATGGCGGTCGCCATATTGAGGCGAGCGCCTTCCGGCGTTGGCGTCTCTTGGGTGGCGGGGGCCTCCCAGCGCAGCCGAAGCCCGCCCATGCGTTGCGGCTCGGGCCCGGAAAAGACGTGGTCGTGCAAGTCCGCAGGGGTGGCCACGGGGATCGCTTCGGCTTGCGCGCGCGCCGCCTCAACTTCGTTGGCGACCTGTTCTTCGAGCGCCGCCCATTCGTCGTCGGTCATCAGGCGGGGCGCGAGATGGGCTTTGAGCTTGGGAAGCGGGTCGCGCGCCCATTCCGCTTCCACCCGTTCGGGCGACTTGTATGTCTGGGTGTCTTGGAAGGAATGGCCCTGAAGGCGCGGCACTTGCAGGCGGAGAAGCACCGGGCCGTCGCCGCGCCGCGTCTCGTCCACGGCGCTGCGAATGAGGCGCGCGGCTTCCTCCGGCTCCGTCCCATCTCCCGCGAGGATCGTGAGGTTCTTAAAGCTCGCCAGGTTGGCGGCGATGTCCGCGCCCGGCGTTTGGAACTCGGAGGGCACCGAAATCCCGTACCCATTATCCTCAATGTAAAACAGCATGGGGAGTTTTTGGGTTGTCGCAATGGTGAGCGCCGCCCAAAACCCATTGGTCGCGACCGACGCTTCGCCGCCGAGCACAACGCCGATCGCACCCTCGTAGGCTGCGTCGCCCAAGGTTTCCCGGTGGAACTTAATGGCCTGCGCCCAGCCTGCCGTCGGCGTATACTGAGCGCCGACGCCGCCGCACATGGGAAGGGCCGAGGGGCCCTTAGGGTTCGGATAATTAAAGACGACGCCGATATCGCGGCCGCTGGAATAGCCGCCTTCCCGCGCGAGGGAGGAGCCGAGCGCCTCCACCAAATCGACGCCGAGGCTGAGGAGGATGGGGCGGGAGCGATAGTAGCCGCAAATGGCGTCATGCCGGTGGGTGAGCTGCGCCCCAAGCAGCGCTTGCGCCATGTCGTGGCCGCGCGCGGAGAATTGGTAGAGAACCTTCTTTTCTGGACAGAGCTTGGTTTCTTCAAGCGCGTCGAGCGCCCGGGACGTCAGAACGGATTTTGCAACGGCCCGCCAATCAAAGGCAGGGTCCGGGTCGTTGACGAGACTGGGAAGGTCGGCCGTTCTCTCGGGGGCGGCGATCATGGCGGGTCCTCCTTATGCTGCCCTCAAGCCTACCCCCAGAGCCGTGAAAGATGCTTTCAATCGCCTTCACGATATGGCCATATGTTGAAAGGATATTTCGTTGAGACTTGAATAATGATATGAATGTGCTTCAGGGTTTCTGATGATGATAGATGATATCGACGCTCAAGACCGCCGGGTGCTCGCCGCGTTGCAGGGCAATTGCCGCATGTCGACGCAGGAGCTGGCGGAGAAAACGCACATGTCCCCCGCCACCAGTTGGCGGCGGGTGCGGGCCTTAGAAGAGCGCGGGATCATCAAGACTTACTCCGCGATCCTCGATCGCCGCCGCCTCGGCTATGCGATCCGCGCTTTCGCTTACGTGTCGATCGACCGCGCCTTTGGGGCCGTGGTGGAGGAGATCGCCAGCAAGATCGCCGCGCGTCCGGAGGTCTTGGAATGCTACGCCACCACGGGCGACGCGGACTTCACCCTGCACGTGGTGGCGAAAGACATTGAAGACTACGATAGGTTCTTGAGCGGCTTCTTGCTCAATCTCAAAGGCGTTGGCCAGGTGCGCTCCAGCATCGCGCTCCGCGCTGTCAAGGAAACAACGGCGCTGCCGCTTTAGCCGCTCCGCGCGCTGGTGCAGAGCGATGAGCGATAGGAGGGAGACGAGCGGTGACGGAGGATGCGGGCGACGCCGAGGCGCCAAACGAGGCAAACGACGCTGGGCGATCGCTCACGCAGACCATTGGTCTGGCGCTCGGCCTCTCGGCGTTCTGCTTTGCGCTCGCCGCTCCGCCGCCCGCCGAGCTTGGGTTCCAAGCGTCCGTCGTCCTCGGGCTCCTCGCGCTCATGGCCTGCTGGTGGGTGAGCGAGGCCATTCCCATACCGATCACCTCGCTGCTGCCGCTGGTCGTGTTGCCGAGTTTTGGCGTCGCCTCGATGAAGGAGACGGCCGCCCCGTATTTCAGTCCGATCGTCGTACTGCTCATGGGGGGCTTCATCGTCGCCAAAGCGTTTGAGCGATGGCGCCTCCATGAACGGCTAGCGCTTCTCACCGTCGCGCGGGCGGGATCAAAGCCGGCGGGCCTGTGCGCTGGCTTTCTGATCGCATCGGCCGCCCTGTCCGCCTGGATCAGCAATACGGCCACGACGATCATGCTGGCGCCGGTGGCGCTCTCCGTCGCCTACTCTCTGGGCGCGCGGCGCGGGGCGGGGGAGCCGCTGACCGTCGCCCTGGTTCTGTCGGTGGCGTATGGCGCGACGATCGGAGGGTTGGCGACGCCCGTCGGCACCCCAACCAATTTGATTGTGATCGGGGCGTTGGAGCAGGCGGGGGACAATCGCTTCAGTTTCGCCAGTTGGATGGCGATTGGCGCGCCGGCCGCTCTGCTGATGCTGCCCGCCGCCTGGGTTGTCTTGACGAAGCTCTCAGGCGCCATCGCTGCGCCGGCCGGCGACCCCCAGCGCTTGGTGCGCGAGCGCCTTGCGCAACTTGGCCCCTGGACCGCGCCGGAGCTGCGCACCCTCGCGCTTTTCTCCCTGGTCGCGTTTTTCTGGATTTTTCGCCGGGCCTGTATTCAGGACATCGAGATTGTTGGGGTGCGTCCCTTCGCCAACATCAACGATGCGGTGATCGCCATCGCCGGCGCGATCCTCATGTTCCTGACGCCCGCCGGCGCGCGCGGGGCCCGGCGCGGCGCCATGCTGCTCGATTGGCCGACGGCGTCCCGCATCCCTTGGGACGTGATCCTGCTGTTTGGCGGCGGGCTCAGCCTCGCGGCCGCCATCACGGCGACCGGCATCGGCGGTTGGCTGGGCGAGATTTTCGCAGGCGCCGTCGTTTTCCCAACGGTCATCGTGGTGCTGATGCTCGCCGCTTTTGTGATTTTCGCAACCGAGCTCACGTCTAACGTCGCGACCGCCGCGGCGCTGATGCCTGTCATTATCGCCATGGCTGGCGCGGCGGATCTAGACGCAGCCGCCTTGGCCGCGCCGGTGGCGCTCGCCGCGTCTTGCGCCTTCATGTTTCCGATGGCGACAGCGCCCAACGCCATCGCTTATGCGACGGGGGAGATGTCGATCCCGCGCATGGCCTCTATTGGGCTGAAGCTCAACCTCATCGGGGTCGTGCTGATCACCGCCGCGGTGAGCGTCGCCGTCCCTCTGGTTCTGCCGGCGCCCGCCTAGAGCGAATTGCAGCGAAAGTGGACCGCCGGTTTCGCGTCCGCAATTCGCGCAAACAAAGATTTAGAGCCGTTTGCGGCCTCTGAACTCAATCGTGTCAGCCGCAAACGGCTCTAAACGAGATCTACGCTGCGGATCATGCGCAAGAAGCGCGACAGGATCGGCGATTGATTATCGGCGAGGTATATACAGCTCACCGGACACTGAACGTTGAGCTGCGGCAGCTCGGCGAAGCGGATGCCCGGCCAGCTGAGCCCGGCGACCGAGGTAGGCGCGACGCAGAGGCCAAGGCCCGCGGCGCACAGGGCGAGAGCGGAGGACAAGTCTTCCGCCTCAAACTCAATACGCGGATCGACGCCGCCTTCATGAAACGCGCGCAGTGTCTCATCCGCGAAGCTGGGCCGGCCGCTTCGGGGAAAAATGATGAACGGCTCCTTCTGAACGTCCTTCAGGCTGAGCGTGTCGCGTCCGGCGAAGCGGTGGGAGGCGGCCATCGCCAGCATCACCGGCTCGTCCGCCACCTGTTCGATGGAGAGATCCGGATCGAAAGGATAGTATCGGCCAAAGCCGATCTGTATGCGGCCGTCTTTTACCGCTTCAACTTGTTCCTTCTTCATGAGCGGGTGCAGTGAAATGCTGACGGAGGCGTTTTCGTCGCGGAAACGCCGCATGAGCCTCGGAAGAATCGAGAATATGGGCGAGCCGAAATACGCCATCTCCAGCGTGCCGATCTCGCCGCGCGCGGCCGCGCGGCTGCGCTCCACCGCCAGGCGCGAGCGGTTGACGATCTGTTTCGCCTCGCGAAGGAACGCTTGCCCGGCAGACGTGATCTTCACACCCTTCTTGCCGCGCGAGAACAGCTCTACGCCAAGCTCCGCCTCCAGCTGTTGGATCTGCCGGGTGATCGGCGGCTGCGACACGTTGAGTCGCCGCGCCGCGGTGGTGAAGTTCTCCTCCTCGGCGACGGCGATGAAGTAGCGGACTTGGCGCATTTCCATGGCGAGCCTCCTGAGGCTGTGGGCGGGTTGTGCATCTAAAGGCACCATATTCATACCATAGGCGTATCGATCTGCGAGCGCTTATGCAGCTGGCTTGCGGAGGAGGGCGCATTCGACCGCCTCGCCATGTGGTGGGGGTAGCGACCCGATAGGGATTTGATATTGGTTTGCCGCCGCCGTTTTTCGCAGGCTTGCGGTCGTTACAGAGAGAATTTTCGGCGAGATGACCGCTGTCGAGGCGCATATGGACCAGCAAAATGGAGCCCAGCGGACTGTGGATGCGCAAGCCGCCCAAGGCGAAGCGGCGGCAGGCCGCGCTCCGCTTAGCGACGCCCCGTTTGATCTTGGTGCGGAGTGCGGGGCCTCGACCTTGTTCGATCAGATCGAACATGAAGGTCTTTCGGCGAGAGGGGATCTCGCCCAAGCTGATCGGCATGTCGCCGCGCTAACTGCGGCGTGCGCCAGGGAAGCGCAAAACCGACTGCGCGGCCTCGTGCAAGGCGCTCTTGCGGAGGGGTTGAATCCGGAGGAAATTCTGGAGGTTTTTCTCCAGACAGCGCTTTACTCGGGGTTTCCCACAGCGGAGCGCGCGCACGCTGTCGCCGCCGAGGTCTTCGCGA
>JBCDJH010000190.1:0-5049 GCA_038747965.1 Pseudomonadota bacterium | reverse complement strand
GCCCCGCGCATAGAGTACGGCAAGATTATGCATGGCGTTGCGATTGCTGGAGAACGCCGCCCGCTCGTACCAGCGCCGCGCCGCCGCCGCGTCCGCCGGAGCGCCGCGACCGGTTTCGTAAATCTGCCCCAGACGGAATTGCGCAGGCGGATGGCTCTGATAAGCGGCGCGCTTCAAGAGCTCGACGCCTTCCTGGCGGTCGACATCGCGGCCGAGCCCTTCGAGGGCCGCGAGCGCCGCTTGATACAGGACGGCCGGTTCGCGGTCGTCCTGGGCGGCCGCCGCAAAGCCGGCGTCATCGCTTCCAGCCGCGGGCTGGCTCTCGTCCACTCGCGGCGAAGGCGTTGCGTCAGCGGGCGTTTCCGCCGAAATTTGTTCCGGCCCATTGACGCCGCCTTGGACTGCGGCGCCTTCAAGGGCGGCTTGGCGCTCCTGCGCGGCGTCGAGGGACGTCAACGGCGAGGGCGCCGTCTCCGGCGGAGCGCCGAGAGACGCAGGAGCCGCAGGCGTAAGCGGCGCTGGCGAGACATTGATCGGGGCCTCGCCGCCGGGCGACTTGAGTAAAATCCGCCCACCAACAGCGAGCGCCACAAAGGCGAGAAGCGCAGCGCCGATAAGCGCGACGCGGCCTGGCGCGCCGCCCCGCCGCGGCTCGCCAATCGGATCGTCCGGGTCGACATTAAGCGCTCTGTATTTGTCGCCGCGGCCGGAGGCGTCGGCAGCCGCTTGGGCGGCGCGGCGCGCCGCGTCAAGATAGCTGCTCGCCGTTTGCTGATCGCTCAGCTCTTCGTCCAGCTCCTCGCCGAGCTCAAGGTCAAGATCATCGCTTGAGACGGCGACCAACGCGCCTTCCTCAGGGCCGACGGTCGCCAGCGGCTCATCAGCGTCGGGCAGATCTTCAATCTCGGCCGCGTCCGCCTCGTCCATTGCAATGGCGAACGGATCCTCCGCGCCGAAGAGATCGTCGTCCTCATCGCCGCGATCGCCATCAGCGACCTCAAGCGTCTCATCGATATCGAGGGAGACGTCCAACCCTTCATCGCGGCGGGGAAAGCCAGCCGCATCTTGATTGTCGTGGTCAGCGAGAGACGGCGAGTTCAGCTCATCTTCCCACAAAGCATCTTCGGGCGTTTCGGCTTCGCTGTCTTCGAGCGGCGCGAATTGATCCTCAAACGGATCAGCGGACAAATCTTCGGGCTCGCCGGCGTCGCCATAGTCGATCTCGACCACCGCCTCGCCCGCTTCATCGAAGCCGCCAAGATCAGCGTCTTCGGCAAGCGCGCCTTGCGGCGCATCCTCTATATCGTCCGTATCGGGCGCGCTCCATGCGCGATCAAAGGGCGACTGCGACGCTGGCTCGCCGCCAACCGGCGGGATATCGAGGTCAGCGGCTTCGCCGCCGCCGGCCGCGGCGTCAGAAACGACGTCTCCCGCCAGCGGCAGGGGAGCGTTAACCTGTTGAAAGCGGCTCTGCGCCTCGTCCCGCTGACGCCAGGCCTCTTCCTGTTCTTCGGCGCGCCGTTCAATCTCTTCGAGCCGTTCCGCCAGATGGCTCATGGTCAACTTGACCGGCGAAAGCTTGTCGTCGGTCTCAGCTTGAGCGGCGGCGATTTTCGCCTCGACATCGCGCATAGCATCGCGCGCGGCGACGCTCGCCAGTTCTCCCGCGCCGCCGAGCCGATCCTCGGTTTCCTCTAACTTTTCACCGAGCCGGGAAACAAAGTCCGACACTTTATTAATGCCGTCGGCGCTGCGCTTCTCCGCCGCTTCGATGTGGGCGGACATATCGTCGATAGAGGCGTTCAGCTCCGCAATCCGATCGTCGCCCCGCTTGAGTTCGTCGCCAAGGGCGCGCAAGCGCGCTTCGGTCTTGCCGACAAAATCCTCGAACGCCTCGTCTTTGGAATCGATGCGGCCTTCCAGATGCGCCAGCGTTTCTTCGAGAGACGCAACAGCCGCGCGGCTCGCCGCCTCCGCGCGCGCCGATCGCGCATCAATAGCGTCCACCGCCTGGCGCAACTGGCTCACCGCGGCGGCCTGCTCTATATGGCGCGACCGGTTTTGCTCCCGGTCCGCCGCCATGGTCTCTTCGACGGATTGGACGCGTTGCAGCCCAGCGGCGACGGCGTCTTCCACCGCCTCAACGTGATCGCGGTCGGCGGCGATCGCCTCCTCGACAGCGTCGATGCGCTCGCGATCGTCCGACATGGACTTTTCGATGAGCGCGGTTCTGCGACGGGCTTCGTCAGCTGCGCTTTCAACAGCGCCGAGCCGATCGTCCGCAAGGTTCTGACGGCGGTCGATTGTGCGCGCCATCTGCTCAACGAGGGACTCCAGCCCTTTAAGCGCGGCTGTCCGTCGCTCGCTCGGCTCCGCCTGCTCTAAGCGGTCAACGCGGGCTTCAAGCGCTCGGCGCGTCGCCTCCAGGGCGCGCAAGGTCTCGCCCCGATCGCGCCCTTCCGTACGATTGGATTGCTCGAGACTTTCAAGACGGCTGAGAGCCGTCTCGATGGAGCGATCAATCGCAGAGAGGGCGATGGTGCTGGTGTGTTCGGCCTTCTCAAGCCGGCGACCGAGACTTTCCAGGGCGGCATAAAAGTTCGCGTCGCGTTCAGCAGCGCTCTCTCGCGCGCCGGCGGCGACGGTCATACGCGCCACGGGACCTGATCGGACCGAAAACGCGCTCGCCGCGCGGCCGCCGCCAATGGCGGCCACTCGCTCTTCCTCGACGGCTTCCGTTTCCGGATCGCCGGCGGTGAAGATCATTTGGTTGAGCCATTCCCCGACGGTCATACCAGCACGACGGGCTGCGTCTTTCGCCGCTTCCCGCGCTTGCGGTTCAATGCCCTTTACGCTCCAGGGAACCCCAGGTTTCATAACCGAATCACCGCTTTCGTCCAATTTGGAGTCTAGTCGATCACAATATATTGTGCCAAGTGCGCCGCCATCATCCAAAACCTACAAATCCTTGGCGCAACAATCGCTTGCACAAGCCACTACCACGCGGAACGAGCTTTGGTTCCCCTTAACCATGGTTGAGGGAACGCCGTTAATTTCACGTAAATGAGGCGGACCGTCGCGGGGGTTTGGGATTGCGCGCGCAACGCGGTAGTTTGAGGTAGTGCCCGCGTTCGGCGCGGTAGCGCAAGAACGGCTAAAAGAAAAAAGGGAGACATACGGTGACGACCTACCAGGCCCCGCTGCGCGATATGCAGTTCCTTCTTCACGACGTTCTTCAAATCGAAAAGTATTCAAATATCGCCGGCTTTGCGGATGCAACGCCAGACGTGGTGGACGCGATCCTGGAAGAGGGCGCCAAGCTTTGCGAGCAAGTGCTCCACCCGCTCAATCAGTCTGGCGACGAAGAAGGCTGCACCCGCCATGAGGATGGCAGCGTGACGACGCCGAAAGGCTTTAAGGAAGCCTACGAGCAGTTCCGCGAAGGCGGCTGGACGGCGCTGTCAGCTGATGAAACCTACGGCGGCCAGGGCCTTCCCTATCTTCTGTCAATCGCGTTCAGCGAGATGATCAGCTCCTCCAACATGTCTTTTGGCATGTATCCAGGCCTCACCCAGGGCGCCGCGAACGCCCTCGCCGCGCATGGGACGGACGAGCAAAAGGCCGCCTATCTGCCGAAGATGACCAGCGGTGAATGGGGCGGCACCATGAACCTGACCGAACCCCATTGCGGCACGGATTTGGGGCTGCTCCGCAGCAAAGCCGTTCCGCAAGGCGACGGGTCCTACAAGATTTCCGGAACGAAGATCTTCATTTCTTCTGGCGACCATGATCTCACCTCCAACATCATCCACCTTGTATTGGCCCGGATCGAAGGCGCGCCGGAAGGCGTGAAAGGCATCTCCCTCTTCGTCGTGCCGAAGTTCCATATCAACGAGGACGGCTCGCTCGGTGCGCGCAATGGCGTCTCTTGCGGCTCCATCGAAAAGAAGATGGGCATCCACGCCAACTCCACCTGCGTCATGAACTATGACGAGGCGACGGGCTGGCTTGTGGGCGAGGCGAACAAAGGCCTGCGCGCCATGTTCGTGATGATGAACGAAGCGCGCCTCGGCGTGGCGCTCCAGGGCGTCGCCATTTCCGAGGTCGCCTATCAAAATGGCGCGGCCTACGCTAAGGATCGCCTGCAGGGGCGCGCCCTCACCGGCGACAAAAATCCAGAAGGCCCGGCCGACCCGATCATTGTCCATCCGGACGTGCGGCGGATGCTGATGGACCAAAGGGCGTTCACCGAAGGCGCCAGAGCTTTCATGTTCTGGTCGGCGCTTTACGCCGATCTTCTCCACCGCTCGCCGGACGAGGGCGTGCGCCAAAAGGCCGATGATTATCTTGGTTTGATGACGCCCATTCTGAAGGCCTACTTCACCGAGAAAGGCTACTGGCACTGCGCCAACGCCCAGCAGATCCTTGGCGGTCACGGCTATGTCAAAGAGTGGGGCATGGAGCAATTCGTGCGCGACGCGCGGATCGCCATGATTTATGAGGGCGCCAACGGCATTCAGGCGCTCGATCTTGTCGGCCGTAAGCTGATGATGGACGGCGGCCGCTCGTGGCAGACATTCTTCAAAGACATTGATGAGTTCGTCAGCGAGAACGGCGACGAGGAGGCGATGAAGCCCTTCGTCGAGGGGCTAAAGTCTGCAAAGGCCCGCCTCGAAGAAGCGACCGGATGGCTTGGCGAAAACGGGTTGAAGAATTTCGATCACGCCGCCGCCGGCTCCATGGATTATCTCCACCTCTTCGCCCTGACGGCCATGGCGTATGTATGGGGCCTGATGGCGAAAGCCGCTCTCGCCAAGAAATCGAACGGCGGGCAAGGCGATCCCTATTATGATCACAAGCTCACCACCGGCCGCTATTTCTTGGAACGCATGTTGCCGGACACAGAAGCCCATCTCGCCAAAATTAAGTCGGGCGCGGACAGCATGATGGCACTCCCGGCGGAAGCGTTCTGATCCTAAGGCCAGCGTTACCGCCGATTAACGCGCAGCACCGACCAATACTCAAAAACCCCGCTCCTGAGGAGCGGGG
>JBCDJH010000189.1:0-5052 GCA_038747965.1 Pseudomonadota bacterium | reverse complement strand
TTGCCGACGAGCGTTGCGACCGTGAGGTCGCCGGAGACGTTCACCATCGTCCGCATCATGTCCAAAAGCCGATCGAAGGGGAGGATGAAGCCGACGATCAGCGCCGTTTGCGCCGGCGATATGTCGATCACCTCCAAAACCGTCGCCAGCAAGAACAGCGACGCGGACGGAATGCCCGCCGTGCCGATGGAGGCGAGCGTCGTGGTCAGGGCGATCAGAAGGTAGTCGTTCAGATCAAGGGATATGCCGAAGACTTGCGCGGCGAAGACGGCGACGATGCCGATATAGAGCGCCGTCCCGTCCATATTAATGGTGGCGCCCAGCGGCAGTACCGACGAGGCCACAGCCGGTTTGATGCCGAGGTCCGCCTCCGCCGTCGCTAGGGTCACAGGCAACGTCGCGGAGCTTGAGGAGGTCGAATAGGCGACCAGTTGGGGATCGAGGATGGAGCGGAAGAACCCGATCACCGGCAAGTTGGCGACAAAGCGCACCAGCCCGCCATAGACCAGCCCCAGATGCAAAAGGCAGGCGCCGTATACCGTCGCCGCGAGGGTTGCGATGTTGAGCAGCGTCGCCGCGCCCTTTGTTCCGGCCACCCAGGCGATCAGAGCGAAGACGCCATAAGGCGCAAGCTCCATGATCACGGTGGTGATCTTCAAAATGGCTTCCGCCGCGCCTTCGATCGCCGCGCCGGTCGTCCGCGCTTTATCGCCGGCCATGACAATCCCGACGCCGAACAGCATGGCGAAGAAGATGATCGCCAGAATGTCGCCATTGGCCAGCGCCTCAATGGGATTGAGCGGCACAATGCCGAACAGACGATCCGCGAGCGGTTGGGCCTCGCCGCCCAGATCGGCGGCGGCGACCTCGCCTAGATCCACGCCGGCCCCCGGCTCCAACATGATGCCGAAGGCGAGCCCGATCGAAATGGCGATGGCGGTGGTGAGCAGGTAGGTGGCGATCGCTTTGACGCCGATGGAGCCGAGCCGTTTCGGATCGCCCATCCCGACAACGCCAGCCACCAGCGTGGTGAAGACAAGCGGCACAACAATCATCTTGATGAGCCGAACGAAGAGATCGCCGACGGGCTTCACCCAGTTCGTTAGGAACGCCCCGCCGGCTTCCGGGCCAAGCAGCGCCGGATTCGTGACGCCTAAGCCGAAACCGACCCCAAGCAGCAGCCCGATCATCACGCGCTTCCACAACTTGTCGTAGAGCATCCCCATGCGCACTCACTCCCCCGATGGATTTCACCAGCGGCGGAACTTTAGCCGAGCCGCTCGCGAAGACGAACCGTTTCCTGATCACAGCCCCCAAGCGGCGACCGTGAGAGTGTGCTAAAGGGCGCCGACTGGGCGGTTGCGAGTACCGGTAAAAGGGATGGGACGATGCGCTTCGTGAAAACCGCAGTCTTTGTTTGCCTCACAATCTGTCTATTGGGACCGATCTTTTCGGCGCCGGCCCTCGTCAGCCCGGCGGCGGCGCAAGGCTGGGACCCGCGGGAAGACCAGGCGAAGAAATCAAAACTCATTCGCCGTTCGGCGGACGCCGTTGAGGCCTTTAAGGAGAGCGACCCGTCTCTGTCCGCCTACTTCTCCAAAGCCTATGGCTACGCGGTGTTCCCGAGCGTCACGAAAGCCGGCGCCGGCATTGGCGCGGCCCGGGGCAAGGGCGTTCTTTATCGCGGCGGCGCGCCGGTCCTGAAGGCCTATCTCACCCAGTACACGGTGGGCATTCAGTTCGGCGGCAAGAAGTATCGCGAGATCCTCTTTTTCCGCGACAAGGACGCCTATGACTCCTTCGTCGATGGGGAGTTTGAGCTGAGCGCGCAGGCCACCGCCGTCGTCGCGTCCGACGGGGCGGGCGAGACCGCCTCTTACAATTCGGGCGTTGCGATCTTTATCTTGGATAAGGCCGGGGCGATGGTTGAAGCCAGCGTCGGCGGCCAGACCTTCAAAACCGAACCTTTGAAGTAAGCGCGGCGGCGCCGGCTGGCGGCGCCTTCATTGTTGTGAGCATCACCTATGGGCGCGTCCGCCTTCCATAAGATGAACGGCCTCGGCAACGCCTTCGCAATCCTCGATCTGCGGGGCGGGCGGCCGCGCCTTGCGCCGCAGGAGGCCGCCACCATCGCCGCCACCGAAGGCGGCGTCGGCGCCGATCAGGTGATCAGCTTGGAGGATCCAAGCGCGCCGGGCGCCGCAGACGTGCGCATGGGAATCTGGAACGCCGATGGCGGCGAGGTGGAGGCGTGCGGCAACGCGGCGCGCTGCGTCGCCTGGCTGCTGATGGAAGAACGCGGCGAGGACAAAGCGTCCATCGAAGCCGGCGGCCAGACGCTTCTGGCGGAGCGCGCCGGCGCCAAACGCGTCACCGTCGATATGGGCCGCCCGCGCCTCAGCTGGGACGAGATCCCTCTGGCGGAACCGATGGACACGCGGCGGATCGACATCAAGCTCGGCCCCATCGACGCGCCCTACCTTTGGGGCCCCGCCGCCGTCAGCATGGGCAATCCCCATTGCGTGTTCTTCGTGGACGCGGTGGAAGACCATAAGCTCGAACGGTTCGGCCCCCTCGTTGAGAACCACCCGCTGTTTCCAGAGCGCACCAATGTGGAGCTTGCCGAAGTCAGGTCCGAAGACAGCATTCGCTTGCGGGTCTGGGAGCGCGGCGTCGGCATAACGCAGGCCTGCGGCACGGGCGCCTGCGCGACCCTTGTCGCCGCCCACCGGCGCGGACTGGCGGGGCGCGAAGCTGACATTATCTTGGATGGCGGCGTTTTGCGCATCGCCTGGGACGCCAATGACCGGGTGATCATGACGGGCGACATCGCCTACGAGTACGCGGGCGAATGGACAGGCCTGGGTGTCGGCTTGGGCGCGGGCGCAAACGGCGGGTGACGAAGGAGATCTCCATGAGCGGTTATGAGTGGGACGTTTATCTCTCAGGCGAAATTCACACCGATTGGCGGGAGCGGATTGAAAGCGCCGTGCGCGAGGCGGGCCTGCCTATCGGCTTCTCAGCGCCCGTCACCGATCACGCCGCCTCCGACGATTGCGGCGTGCATATTCTGGGAGCGGAGGAGCAAGCCTTCTGGAAGGACCGGAAAGGCGCTCAGATGAACGCCATTCGCACGCGCACCTTGATTGAAGCGGCGGATGTCGTCGTCGTGCGCTTCGGCGACAAGTACAAACAATGGAACGCCGCGTTTGACGCCGGCTACGCCGCGGCCCTGTCTAAGCCGCTTATCGTGATGCATGACCCTGAGCTCACCCACGCCCTAAAAGAAGTCGACGCGGCCGCCCTCGCCGTCGCTCAGACGCCGGAGCAAGTGGCGGCGATCCTGAAATACGTCTCCACCGGCGCGCTCGCCTAGAAGAGAAGCCGGTTTCCTTATGGCGCGTTCGCCGCACATGATCACGCTGGGCTGCCGGCTCAACGGCTATGAAAGCGACGCCATGCGCGCCGTTGCGTCGACCGTGCCCGACCGAACAAGTGGGCGTTCTGGCGGGCGCGCGGGCGAGCGTGAAACCATCATCATCAACACCTGCGCCGTCACCAACGAGGCGGTGCGCCGCTCCCGCCAAGCTGCGCGCCGGGCGCGGCGGGAGGCGCCGGACGCCCGCATCGTCGTCACCGGCTGCGCCGCCCAGATCGCGCCGCAGAGTTTCTCCGCCATGGACGAAGTGGACGCGGTGCTCGGAAACTCAGACAAGCTGCAGCCCGACGCGTGGCGCGCGATCATAAATGAGGGCGAGCAGCTTCGCGTCAATGACATCATGTCCGTGCGCGAAACGGCCGGGCATCTTCTGGACCCGTCGGAAGGGCCCGCCCCGACCGATCGCACGCGCGCTTACGTCCAAGTTCAAAACGGGTGCGATCACCGCTGCACATTTTGCATCATCCCATACGGACGCGGGCCGTCTCGCTCGGTTCCCATGGGCGAGGTCGTGCGCCATGCCGAGGCGCAGGCGGGCGCAGGCGTTCGCGAAATCGTGCTGACCGGCGTCGACGTCACATCTTACGGGGCCGATCTGCCGGGGGCGCCGAGCCTTGGCAAACTGGTCGCGAAAATTCTGAAACAGACGCCGTCGTCGCTGCGCGTCCGCTTGTCGTCGCTCGACAGCATCGAAATCGATCCCGTCTTGTTCGATCTCGCCGCAAGCGAGGAGCGCGTCGCTCCCCATCTGCATCTCTCGCTCCAATCCGGCGATGATATGATCCTGAAGCGGATGAAGCGGCGCCATCAGCGCACGGACGCCATCGCCCTGTGCGAGGCTTTGCGGGCGCGGCGCCCGGACATCGCGTTCGGCGCCGACCTCATCGCCGGCTTTCCCACCGAGACAAACGAGATGTTTGAGAACAGTCTTCGGATCGTCGATGAGTGTGGCCTCGCCTACCTGCATGTCTTTCCGTTCTCGCCGCGAGACGGCGCGCCCGCCGCCCGCATGCCGCAAGTCCCTGGGCCCGTGATTAAGGCCCGCGCCAGCCGGCTCCGTAAGAAGGCCGACAGCGCCCTCGCCCGCCATTTGGACGGGCTGATCGGCCACACGCGGCCCGTGCTGATGGAGAAGAACGGCCTGGGACGTACGCCATGTTTCGCTGAAGTGGAGTTGGCGGAAGGAGCGCATGCGAGCCCCGGAACCATGGCGCACGTCGCTTTGACACACCGCAAGGCCACGCGCCTTGTGGGAGAGCTGCGGGACGCAGGAGGCCCCCTCCATGGCTGACAAGGACGAGCCCAAAAAGAAACGGGGCTTCTTCAGCGGCCTCTTTGGTCGCGGCAAGACGGGCGCCGACCAGCCGGCCGAGGCGCCGCCCGCGGAGCTTCCGGACGACTTAGAGGAGCCGAACGCGGACGCCGAAGCGCCGCTTGAGCCCCCCTTCGGCGACGAGACGCACCCGCCAGAAGAAGATGCATCCGACGGGCCTTTGGCGCCTCAACAGGACTCACGGCCGGAATCGGAAGCGGACGGGGCCCCAGAACCAGCTCAACTGCTGGACATCCCGAGCGAGAGCCCACCGGAGCCCATCGAGCCGCCATCCGAACTC
>JBCDJH010000188.1:0-5052 GCA_038747965.1 Pseudomonadota bacterium | reverse complement strand
CGGCCGGATAACGCCAAAGTCCGGGCCGAAAACGCGATTTCGCGTCACGGCCCTGCAAGAACTGAGATTCTATGCGTTCGAAACAAACCTGCCTCTGGCGAGGCTCGTCGTCGAGCGATCCATCATCAGCCGGGATCCGACACTCATCCGCCATGACGTCTCTTTCAAAGGCGCGTTTGGAGCCGTGTGGGCCAGCCTCTTCGGCCCGGATTTCCGTAAAGCCCTGCCGCCAACCATGGACGAGCTTGTTCGGCTTGCGGGTGAAGGAGAGCTCGAATGATCGACATCGCAGCGCCGAACTGGCTACGGATCGCCTACGCGGCGAACATCATCATCCTGGCGCCTGTCTGCTACAGCATGTTTCTTGGGGATGGCGTCGGCGCAGTGTTTGAAGGGAAAGTTCCCGAGTCGGACGGTCTACGGCTCCTGGTCGGGAGCCTTTGGCTGGCGATCCTGATGTCGTCCATGGCTGGTCTCTTGTGGCCGGCATTCTTTGCACCAATCATATTGGTGCAGATTATTTATAAGCTCGTTTGGTTGGCGACGTTTACGATTCCGATCTGCGCGGCGAATGGGGTCGCCGCCGTCCCCCACGGCATCTCGGCAACCTTCGCTTTGATTGTCTTTACATACCCCATTTTGCTTTGGCTCTCAGCCCGATAGCAAGGGTCGCCCTACTCCCGCGTCGCCCGCCGGGCGGCGATGCGGCGCCATCGTTTGAGGCCGCCGCCGCCGGAGCGAGCCGCGAAGCCGAGCCAGCTGAAGGCGCCCGTGAGGGTGGATTTCACGGCGCGCAGACCAAACGCCGTCCATACGCCGCCTGTTGCGAGGACCAGAAAGGCCCACGGGTACGGGTCGCGGAAGTGAGTCCAGAAGTAGCGAGTAAGGCTCTGGGCCTTGCGGCGCTCAACGGCGACAGGGTGGACGCGGCTGGAGCTTTTGTTGTGGATGACGGCGACATCGGGCGCGAAATAGGCGCGGCCGCCGGCGTCTGCGAAGCGGAGGCAGAAATCCACATCCTCCACATGCAGAAAGTAGGCTTCGTCCATGCCGCCAATGGAGAAATAATCCTCCCGCGGCAGAAACATGCAAGCGCCGCTGATGACGGGCACCGGCGTCGTTTTCTCCGGGCACGGATCCTGGTGGAAGTTAAACCGCCGAAAGTAAGGATGGCGCGGCGCGAAACGATAAAGCTGCAGCATTTCCACCACCGCGCGCCACGGCGTCAGCACCGAACGGCGCCCACCCGCTTGCTCGCCGCCGTCGGGGTCGAGCAAACGCGGGCCGATAAGCCAGGGGCGCTCCAACTGCTCCGCTTCCGCCAGAAGCCGGTCAAGACCGCCGGCGGGCAAGGCGGCGTCCGGGTTGAGGATCAGAAGATAGTCGCCCGTCGCCGCCTTTGCGCCGAGATTGCAGCCGGTGGCGAAACCCACATTGCCTTGCCCTGAAATGACGCGGATGGGGACGGCCCCCTCGGGCGAGACGGCGCAGGCGCGCTCCAACTCGTGGGGCCAATTGCCGTTGTCGACGAGGACGATCTCTTTAACGCAGCGCTGGGCGGTGACGGAGGCGATCGAGCGGCTGAGAAGCGGCCCAGTCCAATAGGAGACGATGATAACGCTGACCGATCGCTCCGGCAGCGCCGCCGGCGGATCGATGTCTCTCGCCGCGTCCAGTTGTTCCGTCATTCAGCCCCTATCCCCAATGGCCGGCGGTCGCTGCTCATGTCCAGCGCGACCCGCCCTCTTGTGCAGCGCAATATGAACTGCGCCGGCGCAAAGAAACAACAGCGCGATTCGCCAAACTTGCCACAGGCTCCACTCGGTCGCCGCATAAAAGAGAAACGCCGTTAGGAGCCCGGCGATCATGGCGGCGTCGAAGCGGTCCCGGGACGCGGCGAGGGCGGCGCCGCGCAGTCCGGCGCAAAGCAAGGCGGCGCAGGCCGCGCCCAGCGCCCCCAGCTCGAGCCAGATATGGAGAAAGAGGTTATGGGGATGGAGCGGCATGACATTCTCGCTCACCCCGTGGCCTGGAAAGGCGACGAGCTCCCGTTCAGACGCGAGATGGCGGGCGTACTCTACGCCCCCGCCGAGGAGAGGCACCGCCGCGATCTCTTCGCCGGCTTTGGCGGCTGCGACCAATCGCTGCGCCCAGGTGAGCGGCAGCTCCGCGCCTATGGCGAGGGCTTGCTCCACCGAAAGGAAGACGGCGGCAAGCGGGCTCAGGGCGAGCGCCGCAAACACCAAGGCGAACGTGGCTTGGAGCGCGGCGCAGGGCCAGCGCAGGGCGGCGACGAAGCCGCCAAGGCCAGCGAGAAAAGCCCCAAGATTGGCCTGAAAGCCCAAGGTGAGCGCAGCGACACCGGAGAGCGCTATGAGCCCGAAGCCGAAGGGGCGCCAGCGCGCGCTGCGCGTCAGGATCGCCGCAGCCGGCCATATCAACACCACCAAGATGACCGCGCCGCGCCCAAGGGAGACGGCGTTGAGATCCTGCCGCGCCTGGGGCGACAGCCAACCCCGCAACAACCCGCCCGTTAGGCCTTCAAAGGCGAGTAGCGCCGCCATGAGTCCCACGCCGGCGACGAGCGCCGCGCGCGCCCGAATGCGCGGCGCCCCGCCGATGGCCCCGAACGCCGCCACCACGCCGACGCCCACCAGCACCGTCAACGGAAACTCCCAAATTTCGTCCGCCTCGCCCCGCGCCGGCGACCAAAGCGCGGAGAGCGCCGTTACGCCGGCAAGACCGGTCAGCCCCCAGAGGATTTGACCAGAGGGCGTCCGCAAAGAGAAAGCGGGCATACGACGGCGGCGCCACGCCCCCCAAGGCGCGGCGATAAGCGCCGCCGCGGTGAGCGGCGCAACGCCCCGATGGGCGAAGACAGCGATAAAGGGGAGCGCCCCCAAGAGGAACGAAAGAAAAGCCGGCCGCCACCTGAGTTTGGCGGCGGCCGCAATGAGTTCCTGACCGAGGGTGAGGTCCGCTGAAGGCCGAGGCCGCTTCATGGTCATGAGGCGCAAGGCCTCTCGCCTCCGGCCTTGCTCACTCGGCGGCGCTGGAAAACGCGCCTTCCTCCCTCACCCGCCGCAGATCCGGGGCGGTCGCTTCCAAACGCAAGGCCGCCACGGCGTCGGCGAGAGTGAGGATCTCTTGATCCTTGCCGCCGAGCCGGCGCAGGGCGACTTTGCCGTCCTCCGCCTCCCGTTTGCCGACAACGGCGATGACCGGGACTTTGGCGTGCGAATGCTCGCGCACCTTATAGTTGATTTTCTCATTACGCAGATCGGTTTCGACGATGAGTCCCGCCTTGCGGAAAGCGTCAGCGGCTTTCTCAGCGTAAGCGTCCGCCTCCGACGTGATTGTCGCGACCACCACTTGGCGCGGCGCCAACCAAAGCGGGAAGGCGCCGGCGTAATGCTCAATCAGAATGCCAGTGAAGCGCTCAAGCGATCCGAACAGCGCCCTATGCAGCATGACGGGACGATGCTTCGCCCCATCCTCGCCGACATAGGTCATGTCGAACCGTTCAGGCAGATTGAAGTCCACCTGAAGCGTGCCGCACTGCCAGTCGCGGCCGATGGCGTCGCGCAATACGAACTCCAACTTCGGTCCGTAGAAGGCGCCTTCGCCGGGATTGACGCCGTAAGGCAAACCCGTCGCCTCCAAAGCGTTCTTCAGGGCCGTTTCTGATTTATCCCAAACGGAATCGTCGCCGATCCGCGCTTCGGGGCGATCAGAAAATTTAATCCGCACGTCCTCAAAGCCGAAATCCTTATAGATATCAAGAATGAGATCGACGACCTTCAGACACTCGTCCCTCAATTGCTCAGGCGTACAGAATATGTGTGCATCGTCCTGCGTGAAATGCCGTACACGCATCATACCATGCAACGCTCCGGACGGCTCGTAGCGATGAACCTTCCCGAATTCCGCCATGCGCAACGGCAGCTCCCGGTAAGAACGCAGGCCGTGATTATAAACCTGAACGCCGCCCGGGCAGTTCATGGGCTTAAGAGCGTATTTGCGCTCATCCGGCGTCACCGTCGAATACATGTTCTCGCCGAACTTCTCGGCATGGCCGGAGGTCTCCCATAGGGAGTAATCCAGCAAATCCGGTGTGTTGATTTCCACATACCCGGCCGCGGTCTGACGGCGCCGCATATAGGCGATCAAATTCTGAAAGAGCGTCCACCCATTCGGATGCCAGAATATGGAGCCTGGCCCCTCTTCCTGCATGTGGAAGAGGTCCATGGCTTTGCCAAGCTTTCTATGGTCGCGTTTTTCAGCTTCCTCAAGGCGATGAAGATACGCTTTCAGCTCCTTCTCGCTCGCCCAGGCGGTGCCGTAGATGCGCTGAAGCATCTCATTGCGGCTATCGCCTCGCCAATATGCGCCGGCGAGCTTCATGAGCTTGAAGGCTTTGCCGATATGCTTTGTAGACGGAAGGTGCGGCCCACGGCATAGGTCGCGCCACTCCCCGTGATAGTAAACGCGGATCTCCTCGCCGGCCGGCAAGTCTCGGATGATCTCGGCCTTATAAGTCTCGCCGATCTCCTCGAAATCCTTCACCGCCTGGTCGCGCTCCATCACCACCTTTTTGGTCGGAAGATCAGCGTCGACGAGTTCGCGCATGCGCGCCTCGATCTTCTCTAAATCCTCCTCTCGGAACGGTTCGTCCCGGGCGAAGTCATAGAAGAAGCCGTCCTCAATGTTCGGGCCGATGGTGACTTGGGTTCCGGGGAAAAGATCCTGCACGGCCTGCGCCAGCAAATGCGCTGCGTCATGGCGGATCAGATCGAGCCCCTCCTCCGTGGTCGCCGTGACGATTTCAACGGCGGCGTCGCGATCGATGGTCGTCGACAGATCGCGAACCTCGCCGTCGATCTTCACGGCGAGCGCCTTCTTGGCGAGAGATTTGGAGATGGAGGCGGCGAGATCCGCTCCGCTGACGGGCCCGTCGAAATTGCGCAACGAGCCGTCCGGCATCGTTAAATCCATGGCGCTTGGTCCTTCCCGCCGCGCCGGGCGCGGGAAGCGCGGGACGCGGATTTAGTT
>JBCDJH010000187.1:0-5069 GCA_038747965.1 Pseudomonadota bacterium | reverse complement strand
CTTTGCACACGCCGCAGTCGAACGCAGTCGGTTGTTGATCGCAGTTGTTGATCGCACTAGGGGAGCTCACCATTCTGAAAGCACACATATCATTGGCCGCCGCTTTCGCACTGGCGACCTGTTTGAGCGCTTGCGAGCAGCCAGTCGGCGGCGACGCGTTGGGGGCCGCCGAGCCCCAAGAAACAACCAAAACGATTTATAGTAATGCGACTGCGAAGCTCAGCTACGCCGGCAATACGTATCTCCTGGACCCGATGCTGTCTGACAAAGGGACGCTTCCGTCGTTTGCGGGCATTGCGCCGAATCCGACTGTTGAGTTGCCCGTAGCTGTTGAGGAGATCGTTCGCGATATCGACGCCGTGATCGTCGGCCATATGCATGTCGATCATTTTGATCCGGCGGCGGCCGCTGTGCTGGATAAGTCCATACAGATTATCACGCCCCTGAATAAAGCGCCCGTCGATCCGCGGGATCCTGAGAACACAACTATGTTCTTCTCCGACCAGCTGAAGGGGTTCGGGTTTGAGAACGTTTTGACGATCGGCGGAGGAGACGAAGGGACGTCAATTTCCGTGGACGGGGTGACCTTCACCCAGGAATTCGCGCTCCATGGCCGCGGCGTGTTGCGGCAGCTCATGGGCGGCGTGAACGGCATTGTTCTTGAGGCGGATGGCGCGCCGACGGTGTATTGGACGGGCGATACGGTGCTTGATGAGGAAGGCCGTGTCGAAGCCATCCTGAAGAGTTATGCGCCTGACATCATTATCGCTCACACGGGAGGCGCAGTCGTTGGCGCGATCTCGCCGGATCCCCTCATGATGGATGAGGCCCAAGCGGTCGCATTTGTCAGGGCCGCGAAGGACGCCAACCCAAGCGTTCAGATTGTCGCTGTCCATATGGGCGCGCTCGATCACTGCTTCACAACCAAGCCTGCGCTTCGGGCGGCCCTTGATGAGGCCGGTTTGGCGGACGGCGTATCGATACCGGTCGAGGGCGACGTCGTCTCATTCTAGCGCCGCGTCGCATGGCGCGAATATTGGCGCGATCGGCCGGCCGTTTGCGGTGAACGGCCGGGCCCATGTTGCGGACCCGGCCGCTACTGCGCGTCATCCGGTGGTTAGGCAACGCGCCCTACCGAGGCAGATCGAACACCAACACCTCGGCGTCGTCGCCGTTTTGAATGGTCACCGTGTCGGTGTCTTCAATCGAGGCCGCGTCGCCCTGGGCTAGCGCTTCTCCGCCAACTGTGACGGAGCCGCGTGCGACTTGAATCCATGCGGTGCGATCGGCGCCTAACTCGAACGAGGCGCTTTCGTCGCCATCGAACAGGCCGCTATAGAGGCTCACATCCTGCCCAATGCGGACCGAACCGTCGCGGCCGTCGGTCGAGCCGACGAGGCGCAGCCGTCCCCGTTTTTCCGTTTCCGGAAAGTTCTTCTGCTCGTAGCTGGGCTCAACCCCCAATTCCTGGGGCTCAATCCAGATCTGCAGAAAGTGAACCGGGTCTTCTTTGGAGTGATTGTACTCCGAATGGTGAATGCCCGCGCCGGCGGACATCCGCTGAACGTCGCCTGGCCGGATAACGGAACCCGTACCAATCGAATCGCGGTGCTCCAGGGCGCCGTCAAGCACGTAGGAGACAATCTCCATGTCCCGATGGCCGTGGGTGCCGAACCCGGTTCCGCCTTTGACGCGGTCTTCATTGATAACGCGCAAAGGACCAAAACCCATGAACTTCGGATCGTAGTAATTGGCGAATGAAAACGTGTGCTTCGACTTCAGCCAGCCATGGTCGGCCGCGCCGCGCTCTTCAGAACGTCTGATCGTGATCATGTCTTGCCTCCTGGCTTCAGCAAAATTGCTTGAGACACAATTTAATTGGTGGCCAATGATAGACAATATGTGTCCATAGAGGCAGTCTGTCTCCATTATAGAGACAATAGGATGGATGCGCGGACCCCTGTCCGTTGATTTTCCGCGATCTCAAAGGCGCCGAAGGAGAAGCCGCTTGGATAAGTTCGCCGCCATTCGGGCCTTCACCATTGTCGTCGAGGAGCGCGGCTTTTCAGCGGCCGCGCGCGCCATGGGCGTTTCGCGGTCGCAGGCCAACAAGCAGGTGATCGCTTTGGAGGAGGCGCTGGGGGTTCAGCTCTTCAACAGATCGACGCGCCATATCGCGCCCACCAGTGAGGGGCTGGTCTTCTATGAGCGCGCGCGCCGTATCCTGGAGGACCTTGATGAGGCGGAGGCGGCGCTGTCCGCAACGGCGCGCGAGGTGGTCGGCCGGCTCCGGATTAGCGCGCCGCTTTCTCTCGGGCGGCTCAATTTCTCGGCGATCATCGTCGGGTTCATGAAGTGCCATCCGGCGCTTGAGGTTGAGCTTGTCCAAGATGCGCGCCTTGTCGATCCGATCGCTGAGGGGTTTGACTGCGTCATACGGATCGCTCAGCCCGATGAGGAGACGCCTCTTGTCGATCACCGAATAGCGCCGGTCGAGTACGTTACCTGCGCTGCACGATCTTATCTGGACCGCGCCGGTATCCCGGGCCATCCGCTGGACCTTACGGACCACAGGCTGCTGCATTATCCGGGATCGGAGAATACCCAGGTCTGGCGCTACACGGGCGCTGAAGGGCCCGTGATTGTGCCCGTCAAACCCACGCTTACGGCGAACAGCCTTGAGCCGCTTCGGGAGGCGGCGTGCGCTGGCCTTGGCGTTGCGATGCTTCCGCGTTACGCCATTGAACACGAGGTGCAGCGCGGTGAGATGGTTTGTGTCTTGCGGGAGTACGGCTTGCCCAGCTTCATGCTGCAGCTCGTCTACCCTCCATCGAGAGGGCTTTCCGCCAAGGTTCAGTTGCTTACGGAGTTTTTGAGCGCCCATTTCGCAGATGGAGTAGGCGTGCGCGCCGAGTGAGTGAAGTTATCCCGGCGCAGCGCGCGACGTCTGCGCCGGGATGAAGTGCTGATATCTGCGGCGAACGCGGTCTAGGCGAGCACCAGATCTTCCGCAGAGATCGCGGCAAGCGTCACGCCCTCTAGGATCAATTGATCTTCGCCGAAGGTGAAGACGGCGTTTCCGCCATCCTGCGCGCCGGCGGCCAGGATCTCCTCCGCCGTGTCGTAATCCTCGCCAAGGCCTGAGAGGTCCAGCGCGTCGGAGCCGCTTGTGAAGTCCTTCACAGTGTCGACGCCATCTCCGGCGCCGAAGATGAAGGTGTCGTCGCCATCAAGGCCGTAGAGGGTGTCGTCGCCGGCGCCCCCAGCAAGCGTGTCCGACCCGTCATCAAGCCCGCCGAAAATGAGATCGTCGCCGAAGCCGCCGTCGGCGAAATCGTCTCCAAACTGAGCGTAGATCGAATCATCGCCAGCGCCGCCGATCAGCGTGTCAGAATCTTGGTTGCCAGAGAGTTCGTCGTCGCCAGCGCCCCCTTCCAATAGGTCCGCGCCGCTTCGGCCGTAGAGGAAATCATCCCCGTCGCCGCCGAATAAGCTGTCGTCATCAGCCCCGCCATCCAGCGTGTCGCTTCCGCCTTGGCCGAAAGCTTCGTCTTCGCCCGAGAAGCCGAGAATGAGGTCGTCGCCGGCGCCGCCTTCCAGCGTATCGGCGCCTGCATCATTGATCCCGGCGTAGAGAGTGTCGTCACCTTCGCCGCCCATAACCAGATCGTCGCCGTCGAAGCCCATCACCTGGTCGTCGCCGCCGTCGCCGAAAATCGTATCCGCCCCGGCGGTGCCGCTCACGGCTTCCGCCGCTGCTGTGCCGACGATGCTGGCTTCGGGCACGGGCTCGTCGAGATCGACCGGCAGGAGCACGCCGTCGATCGCCTGAATGACGCCGTTCGCGGTATCGATGTCGGTCAGGCTGTTGATGAATTCGGGATTGGCGATATCAGGATCGTTGTCGACCAACTCGTGGCCGGCGATGGTGACGATGTCGCCGAACGCCGTTTCGATCTCTTCGGCGTGCTGCAACTCAGAGAGCGACTGAGCGCCGGGCGCGACGTGATAGAGCAGAATGTCGTCGAGCAGGCCGGGCTCATCGGCCGACTCAAAGCCGGTCGCCTCAGCCAGGAAGCCAAAGACGTCAGCTTCGTTGGACGTCTCGCCCTCAAATCCGAGCGTTTCGGCGAGCGCGCCGAAGGCCGCGTCCGTCGGCGCGAAGACCGTGAAGTCCGCATCCGGATCGCTCACGACGGCGTCGAGCCCTGTCGCTTCCAAGGCCTCTCTTAAGAGGTCGAAGTCGCCGCCATGATCGTCAAAGCCATCTTCGCCGGAGACGGCGACGACGATGTCCGTGATGACGGGGTCGGCGACGGCCTCTTCCAGGTCGAGCGGCAGAAGCACGCCGTCAATCGCCTGAACGACGCCGTTGGCCGCTTCAATGTCCGTGGCGCCGCTGATGAACTCGGGATTGTCGAGATCGGGTTCGGCGTCGATCACCTGGTCGCCTGCAACGGTCAGCGCGCTTCCGCCCGCGGTGTCTATGACGCCATCGGCGTTCAACGCCTCGACGGAGCGTCCCTCAGGGGCCACGTGATAAAGCAGGATGTCGTCGAGGAGGCCGGGCTCGTCAGCGGATACGAAGCCGGTGGCTTCTGCGAGGAATGCGAAAACATGCCCCTCGTTCGACACGTCGCCGTCAAAGCCGAGAGACACCGCCAAATCACCGAAGGATGCATCCGTTGGGGCGAACACCGTGAAATCGGCCGTTGGATCGGCCACGACGCCCAATAGGTCGGTGGCGCCGAGGGCTTCCCGGAGAATGTCGAAGTCTCCGCCGTCATGGTCGAAGCCGGAGGCGCCGGACGTCGCCACTACGATGTCGGCGATCGTGGGCTGCGCAATCGCTTCGTCCAAATCAACAGGGAGGAGCACCCGGTCGATCGCTTGGATGATTCCGTTTTCCGCTTCGATGTCCGTTGCGCCCTCAATTAACTCCGGATCTTCGAGATCGGGGTCGTTGTCGATGAGCTCGCCGTCATCCACCGTCAGCGTCAAGCCGGCCGCGGTCTCGATCGTTTCGTCCTCTTCGAGCGCTTCGACGGTCCGCGCCTCAGGTGCCACAT
>JBCDJH010000186.1:0-5092 GCA_038747965.1 Pseudomonadota bacterium | reverse complement strand
TGGGTCGCCGCCGCCCGAGGGCGCAGACCGCTGCTGCGCCAAGGGCCCCGACGCAGAGTTTCCAAGGGAACGCCGCGCTGCGCCAAGCGTCGGGGAGACCGACCATATCGGCGAATGCGTTTTGTTGCAGCAGCACCAGCACGAAGCCGGCGATGAGCCCGGCGATGACGCTGTTTGCCGAGCCTCGGTTCGTGAACACGGCCACGGCGAAAACCCCAATAAGTCCGGCATAGGCGAAGGTCATGACGGACAAGGCGAACTCCAGGAGGGCCATATCCGTGTGACGCTGCCAGAAATAGCAAAGCGCCGCCATGGCGAACAGCAGGCCGCCGCAGACCGCCATGCCGATTCGGCCCGCTATCACATAATGCGCGGCTGAGGGGCTTTTACTGTTCCGCTTTTGCCCACTTCGTTTTTGTCCCCGTCCCTCTCGCCAGGGCCGATAGAAATCCTCTACAATCACCGACGCCATGGAGTTGAGCCCAGAATTCAGCGTGGAGATCGCCGCGGCGACCACGCCGGCGGTCACAAGCCCCCGCAGGCCGGCCGGCAATTCCGTCAAGATAAAGAACATGAAGACCGTGACGCTCTCGCCTTCAAAGGCTGTCTCGATCCCGTCAGTTGCGGCGCCCATGATCTCGGGGCGCTCATAGAAGATGTGGAGCAGCTGTCCGATGCTGATGAACACCCAGACAAGCGGGATCGCCGCGAGGGCTGAAATGATCAGCGCCCGCCCGCCCGCGCGCGGGCTTTCGCAAGAGAGGAGGCGCTGCGTCGTATCCTGATCGAGCCCGAAATTCCCCACATAGAGAAGAAAAACCCCGGTGAAGAGCGCTGGAATTGAGAAAGGCTGACTTAAGGAAAACGTTGTTTCGATCAGCCGCAGCTTGTTCTCCCCGTCAGGCGCATTGGCGAGCGCGCCAACGACGCCGCCAAGATCGGCGGGGATCAGCAAATAGAGATAAATCAGCACCCCAATGGCCGCGCCTGCATAGACGAGGAATTGGATAAAGTCGCTCCAGATCACGGATCTTAGGCCGCCGACCACTGTGAAGGCGAAGCCGAGCCCCGTGATGGCCAACGCGGCCAGAATGACGCTCGCAGCGTCCACCTTAGCGAACAATATCATCGCCACCGCCAGCGCCGCCATGTAAAGGCGCGCGCCATTGGCGAAGATGCGGCCGACGAGATACATGGCGCCCGCCCCGCGCGCAGCGCGCCGCCCGTATCGCGCCTCAAGCAGTTCGTAAACGGTGGTGGCGCGAATGGCGTAGAAGCGGGGGATCAGAATATGGGCGACAAACAAGGCGGCCGCGAAGCCGCCGGCGTAACTGCTGAGATAGGTGTAGTCGCCTCGAAACCCGTAGTCTGGGCCGCCAAGAAACGTCGCCGCCGACTGGGTGGTCGCAAGGACGGAGAAGGTGACGAGCCACAGCGACATGGCGTTGCCGCCAAGGAAGAAGTCCCGCGCGTCGCTGGAGGCGCGCCTTGAGAGCAAGGCGCCAAAGCCCGCGAGCGCCGCGAGATACCCGCCAAGAACAAGCCAGTCGAGAAGAGAGAAGAGAGGCATAAGCGCTTTTGAGTGTGGCAGGCTTTTTGGGCCCCGCGCAAATAAAAAGGCGGGAGATCATCTCTGATCTCCCGCCGGTTCCGCGCCGCATTTCGCGCGCCTCGCGAAAGGCGTCGCCCCCGTTGGTTACAGCCTTAGAAGCGCGTACGGATCGTTGCGCCGATAGAGCGGCCGACAGGATCGTATTCGCTAAGGGTGCCGAAGAAGTTGCCGCCGGCTTGCGGCAGAGGCGGCAGGTTGTTGAAGAGGTTGTCGATGCCAACCGTGACTTCGGCGTTGTCGCTGACGCTCCAGGTGCCGGCGAGATCGATATAGTCTTGCGCGTCGATCGTATCGCTGGGGTCGTTCGCGTTGACGACGCCGCCGATCCGCCGCCAGCTGAGCTGCGCCGTGAATGGGGCGAGCGCCCAGTTCAGGACCGCGCGGTGTTTGTAATCCGCTTGCAGAATACTGGCGAAGTCGCCCGTGCAGGAGCTGCCGAAGGTGCCTTTACAATCCAGCGCCGGAACGGTGGCGTTATTTTGGCGGCTTTGTTCGGTGACGATTGTCGCCGAGTAGCCAAGGCTGACAGCGTCTGCGAAGGCGGCCGGAACGCTGATCGGCAGGATAAGGGCGATGTCGAAGCCTTCCTGCTCCAGGCTGGCGAGGTTCAAATCATTCACCAGAGCCTGGGAGATGAGGCCCGTATCGGGATCCCGAAGCACCGCGCCGCAAAGCGGGTTCCCGGGGACCGGGTTGTCGATATAGCAGTCCGTAAGCGCGGCGATCGGTTGGATCTGGCTCACCGCGTCGGTGATCTCGATGTCGTAATAGTCGACTGTCAGGCTAGCGCCCGGCAGGGCGACAGGGGTGAGCACGAAGCCGGCCGTGATGGTCGTGCCTTTTTCCGTGTCGATGTTTGGGTTGCCGCCGAAGCTGTAGATGGCTTGGCTGGTGTCGAAGGGCGTGCCTGGGGCCGCTGCGCCTTGCGCCGCGCATTGGCCGGGATCGCCGCGACCATCAAGGCAGGGGTCGCCGTCAAACCGGCCGCCGAGGCGCGGAATGAAGTCCGGGCTCGTTGGATCGAAGAGGGACAATGAAAGCTGAACTTCCGGGCCGGCGAATTCGCCGAGGTTCGGCGCGCGAACCGTGCTCTGACGGATAAACCGGAACCGCAGATTGTCGTCCACCGCCCAGCTGAGGCCCGCTTTGTTGGTGTCGCCGACGCCCGTGGTGGATAAGACAAAGCGCCGGTAGGCCCCTTCAACGCTCAGTTCCTTGATAAATGGAACGTCCCGCACCAAAGGTACGAGCAGTTCGCCGAAGCCTTCATGGGTGTCGAAGCCCGCGTCGATGTCGCCAACGCCGCCGAGGCCGAAGGCGAGGCCATTGGCGAGGGCGAGGCCCGGCGTCTGACGACCGTTTTCCTTGCGATATTCATAGCCGAAGGCGAAGCCGATCGGGCCCGCCGGCAGTTCGAAGACATCGCTTGAATCGCCGGAGATGATGGCGGAGGTGACCAGCTGATCGCGCACCCGGTCTGAATGGATGATTTCCGTGCTGAAGTCGGACAGATCGGCGTCCGGGCCGAAAATATCGACCGTGTTGGCGATCGCGCCAAAGCGGCTGGCCCCCGTCGCGTCATTACGGATGGCGTTGTTGAAAACGATGGCGTTCTCTTCGGCGCGGCCATATTGGGCGTAAACGTCCCAAGAGATCGCGTCCGTCAGCGCGCCTCGGAAGCCGCCTTGGATTTGGAAGGTGTCGCGGCTCGTCTCAGTGCGTTGAAGGCCGAGGCCGAGATTGCGCTCCACATTCACAAGCGCTTCGCCATTGGCGTCGAAGGTGAGGAGCGAGGCCGCCTCAGGCGGCAGGAAGGCGTTGTCCGCCGTAATAGTCACTTGTTCATTGACGCTGATCGGCGTTTGGCCGGTCGACCCTGCGCCCGTCACCTGAACATCTGTGTACATGGCGCGGCCGTAGAATTCGACGCCATCCGTCAGCTCGTAATCGAACAACAAGGTGGCGTTGAAGCGGCGCAGCGGTTGGATGAGGAACCGATCCGGCGTCACATTCACCGTCTGGGGATCGGTCGTGAAGGCGCCGTTCTCGTCAAAGGCGAAGAAGTTGCCGCTGGCGACATCCGTAAAGTTGCCGCCTTCGCCGGGGATGGCGGTGACGGTGGCGTCCGTGAAGTCCCGGCTGCCGGCGAGCAGCTCGAAGCGCTCAGTGTACTCAACGGCGCCGACGATGTGGCCCCGCCCACCATGGATTTCCTCGCCGAACAACGCCTCGGCGCGAATGCTCTCTCCGCCGCCTTCGGTCGGCACTTCTCCGGTGAAAGCGAGTTCTAGGCCCTGGAAGTCGTCTTTCAGTCTGAAGTTGACGACGCCCGCCACCGCGTCGGCGCCGTAAACGGCCGCCGCGCCGCCCGTGAGGACTTCAACCGTTTCAATCAGGCTGGTCGGGATGCTGTTCGTGTCAACCGCGTTGCGGAAACTGAAAGGCACGGCGCGCGTGCCGTTGACGAGCACCAGGGTCCGGTTCTGGCCAAGGCCGCGCAAATCGATGGTGGAGGAGCCAAGCGAGTCGCCCACCGTGGCGCCCGTCGCGTTGGCGCCGCCCGCCGCCTGCGGAATGCGCTGAAAGATGTCTTCCACCGTTACCGAGCGGTCCAGGTTGATCTGTTCCGCGCCGACCGTTTGCAGCGGGCTGGTGGCCGAAAGCTCGGATCGCTCAATGCGGGAGCCGGTGACGAGAATGCTATCGAGCGCGGCGTCCGCCTCTTCCGCTTCTTGTGCTGTGACGACAGACGCGCCCCCAACCATCAACGGCGCTAAGGCGCAAGCGCCAAGAAACCCATTCTTAACTCGACCTATCATCTTGCCCTCCCAATACTGATCAATCGATGCAGGGAGGATGTCGAAGTCTTCCCCCTGACCTCTAGGTAGACCACATCATAACCATTCTGTGACGTCTGTAAATGAAAGCTGCAGTCTTCTCTCCGAATGGCTCGTAACTGTGCCGCTTATGCAACAACACTGAGAAAAGCCTGTATCCCAATAGAAAATCTGAGGGTTGGAGACTCCGGAATGGGTGCATGCGGCCAAATGAAGCCGCTTGGTCTGTTCGCTTATAGCGCGCCGCCGCGCTGCGGAAATGCCGGCGTCGACGGAAAGGCGCCATTGGAAGTAGACAAGTTAAATACCAGTGTGCGAGCATGCCAATGGGAAGAAGAGTGTGCTGCGCCGCAAAGCGATGAGCGATTTGTTGTTTCTTGGAGTCGATGCTGGCGGGTCCCGAAGTCGGGCTCGGCTGGCGGCCGCCAGCGGCGAGACCCGTGGGGAGGGATCGGCCGGACCCGGATCGCTTCGAAAAGGCGCGGATATGGCGTTCGGCAACATCTCCGCGGCCTATGACGAGGCGTTTGCGGCCGCCGGGATCGGCCTTGACGCGAGGCCGCGCGTGGCGGCCCTCTTTGGCGTCGCCGGCGCCAATCGGCGCGAAGAGCGGGCGGCGTTCATGGCGTCGCCCTTCCCGTTT
>JBCDJH010000185.1:0-5112 GCA_038747965.1 Pseudomonadota bacterium | reverse complement strand
TCAAAATTCGTTTGGGTGGTCACGTCTTTCGCAAGGTCGGCCCCGGTCAGGCCAGCCCAGGCTTTGGCTTGCGCTGTCAATTCGTCCGCTGAGAACGCGCCGTCGGGGTCGTGGGCGATGACGCCATGGGGCATCCCGCTGTTCCGGATCGCGATGGTGAGGGCGCGCGTGTCGACGCCGGCGAGGCCGACAATGCCGCGCGTTTTCAGCCATGCGTCCAGCGCCGCTAGCGAGCGGTAGTTGGAGGGATCGGTCGGATTCGCGCGCACGATGCAGCCGCGTGCGGCCGCCGCCGCGGCGGGAGACGACGTCTCCACGTCTTCATCGTTGGTCCCCACATTGCCGATGTGCGGGAAGGTGAATGTGATGATCTGAGCGGTGTAAGAGGGATCCGTGAGGATCTCCTGATACCCGGTCATCGCCGTGTTGCAGCAGACTTCACCCACCGCCGCGCCCACCGCGCCGACGCCCATCCCTGAAAACACCGATCCGTCCGCCAGCGCCAAAACCGCTGTCGGTCGCAGCTGCGACGGGTCTTGACGGGATGCAGATGGTTGAAGCGGGTCTGCAGGCATTATATGTGGTCCTTCGCCGAGTGATCATGTGGCCGACACCGAAGTGGTTCAGCCCTCTAAAAGGTCGTTCGAGACAATTAAGCGCGTTTATGTCTATCTAGCCGGGCGCCGAGGCAAGCCAAAGGCGTTTGTTCCCGCTATTCGTGGGACTTGCCCTCGCAGTGCGGCGGCTATCAATCCCCATGCGCGCTTAAGGCGTTAAGCCGACTGGATGCAGCAAAGGAAGGTGAGAGCATGTTGCGCGACCGCCTAAGCGGCTCTTTGACAGAAGCAATGAAGGCGAAAGACCGAGGCCGGGTGTCGACCTTGCGCCTTATCAACGCCGCCATCAAAGACCGGGACATCGCCGCCCGCGCCGAAGATCGGTGCGAAGGGGCCAGCGAAGATGAAATCAGATTGATCCTCTCAAAGATGGTGCGCCAGCGCGAAGAGAGCGCCGCCACCTATGAGGACGCTGGACGCGTGGAGCTGGCCGAAAAGGAGCGCGAAGAGATCTCGATCATTCAGGAGTTCCTCCCACGTCAGCTGGACGAAGCGGAGATCAAGTCCGCCTGCGCCGAGGTTGTGGAGGAGCTGGAAGCAAGCAGCCTCAAAGACATGGGCAAATGCATGGGGGCGCTGAAAGAGCGCTATCCAGGGCAAATGGACTTCGGCAAGGCCGGAGGCGTCATCAAGTCGATTCTCGGCTGACGCCGCCGAATGGCAGCAAAGATAAGAAAAAGGGGATTGAGACCCTAAGGAGCGTCTGTCGCCGGTGAAGTTTGACGAGCATTTTTTGGGCGAGCTGAAAGCGCGCTTGCGCCCGTCGGACGTCATCGGCCGGACCGTTCAGCTGAAAAAGCAGGGGCGGGAATGGGCCGGCCTCAGCCCTTTCACCCAGGAAAAGACGCCAAGTTTTTTCGTCAATGACGAGAAGGGCTTCTTCCACTGCTTCTCCAGCGGCAAGCACGGCGACATCATCAATTTCCTACAGGAGACGGAGCGGCTCTCCTTTCCTGAGGCGGTGGCGAAGCTCGCCGAAGCCGCCGGGATGCCATTGCCGGCGCCCGATCCCGCAGCCCAGAAAACGGCCGAGCGCAAGCGTGGTCTTATCGATTGCATGGAAGCGGCGCAGGCCTTCTTCGTCGCCAGACTTGCGAGCGCGGAAGGAGAGGCGACCCGGCGATATCTGACGGGCCGCGGGCTCGACGACGCGACCCAAGCAGAGTTCGGATTGGGGCTCGCCCCGGCAAGCGGCCGCACCCGGCTTCGAGACCATCTGCAAAGCGCTGGCTTCGCCGTGCCGCAGATGGTGGAGGCCGGCCTCTTGGTCGCGCCGGAAGATGGCGGCGCGCCCTTCGACCGGTTTCGGAACCGGGCCATGTTTCCGATCCGCAACGCCGCTGACCGGGTGGTGGCGTTCGGCGGGCGGGCGCTCGATCCCGAAGCGCGCGCCAAGTACCTGAACTCGCCTGAGACGCCGCTCTTTCACAAGGGCGAGCTTCTCTACAACTACGCGGCGGCGCGGCGCGCTCTGGGCTCCGGTTCGGGTCAAGGGGCAGGTGAGCGCGACCTCATCGTGTGCGAAGGCTATATGGACGTTATCGCCGTCGCCCAGGCCGGTTTTCCAGAAGCCGTCGCCTCCCTTGGAACAGCGCTAACGGAACGGCACCTCGCGCTTCTTTGGTCGGTGAGCGATGAACCGATCCTGTGCTTCGATGGGGACAAGGCGGGCCTGAGGGCTGCGCACCGGGCGGTGGACCGGGCGCTGCCGCTGTTGAAGCCCGGAAAGTCCCTCCGGTTCTGTTTCCTTCCCGACGGGGACGACCCGGACGATTTCGTGCGCTCAAAAGGCCCGGCGGCTTTTCGGGAGGCTCTGGAAGCGGCGGAGCCTCTGATTGACGTGGTCTGGCGGCGCGAGCGCGACGCTGCGCCCCTCACGACCCCAGAGCGGCGCGCCAAGTTCAAAGCGCAGCTGCGCGCGCTTACACGAGGCATCGCGGACCCGGATGTGCGCGGCGCCTATGGCCAGGAAATCGCCAGCCGGTTCGACGCCATGTTCACGTCCTCCAAGCCCGAGCGGGCGGGCGAGGCGCGCAGATCTCGGCGGCCTGGGGGCGAAGGCGGCCGTTTTCAGCGCTCGCGGCAAGCTTGGGCCGCTCCCGATGGCCCCTCCGACGCGCTTAAGCGGCTGGCTTCAGCGTCGCACGCGCAAAGCAGCACAGCGCGCCGCGAGCAACTATTGCTCGCGACGCTTGTCAATCATCCCAAATTGCTAGATCGATTCGGGGAAACTCTGTCGGGCGTCGGCTTTACAAGCTCTGATCTTGATGGACTGAAATCCGAGCTCTTAAACGCCTGGGCGCTTGGGGAGGATCTTGACAGGGAGCAGTTACGCTTCCATGTGGCTAAGACGCAGTTTTCAAATGTTCTCGATCGATTAGATCGCTTCGTTAGAGGCGCTCCCGATCGGTTTGCGCGGCCGGATGCGGACTTGGAAGATGCAGCGGAGGGCTGGCTGAACGTGCTTTCACTTCATACGCAGCTCACAACACTGCCTGCCGAGCTAAGTGAAGCGGCGACGCGGTTGGCGAGCAGCATGGGAGAGGCGGAGGCCGCTTATCTGCGCGGCCTGTTGTCGCAAAAGGGCGCAGCTGAAGCGCGATCGTCCGACGACTTGAAAGAGGACGGCTAAAAGCGGAGACGCCGGACCGGTCTGCGGGCGGCGAAATGGGGGTCGACGTCTCTTCGGGCGTCAAACGAAAAAACAGATCGGTGGAGACGAAATTGAGCTCAAAATCTGGAGAAGCGGCGGAAAAGACCGAGGGCGGCGAGAACTCTGACAGCCCGATCCTCGATATGTCCGACGCCGCAGTCAAAAAGCTCTTCAAGACGGCCAAGCAGCGCGGCTACGTCACCCATGACGAATTGAACGCCGTGTTGCCGTCGGATGAGGTCACGTCCGAGCGGATTGAAGACGTGATGGCGATGTTCTCCGAGCAGGGCATCAACGTTGTCGAAAACGAAGAAGAAGAGACGAACGAGGACGCTGAGCCGTCTTCAAAAGCCGTCACGGCCAAGGCCGAAGGCCTACCCACCACCAACACCAAGGAAGACGCCGACCGGACGGACGATCCCGTGCGCATGTATCTGCGCGAGATGGGCACCGTGGAGCTTTTGTCCCGCGAGGGCGAAATCGCCATCGCCAAGCGCATTGAGGCGGGCCGGGAGACGATGATCCAGTCTCTGTGCGAAAGCTCGCTCACCTTCGAGGCCATCACCGTCTGGCGGGACGAGCTCGTGGAGGGCCGCATCCTTCTGCGCGACATCATCGATTTGGACGCCACCTATGGCGGCGGTCCCGAAGCCATGGAAGACCGCTCCGCCGCCGCGGTGGAGGCGGAGAAACGCGCCAACGAGAATGGCGGCCCCGGCAAAGGCGGGCCTGGCAATCTTGGTCCGGCGCACGCCAATCCGCCCAATCGTCTTGGCCCGAACGGCAAGCCGCAGCCCGGCCGGCCGGAAGAAAACAATGACGATGACGACGACGATTTCGATGACGGCGACGGCGTGATGTCGCTCTCCGCCATGGAGGCGGAGCTGCGCGACGGCGTCATGGAGACGTTCGACAAGATCGCCGACGATTATCGCAAGCTGCGCAAGCTGCAGGACACGATGATCGACGCCCAACTCACGGGCGGCGATCTCACGGCCTCCCAGCAGCGCCGCTTCAAGAAGCTCCACAAGGACATCGTCGAGCGCATCCGCTCCGTGCGCCTGAACAACAACCGGATCGAAGCGCTGGTTGAGCAGCTCTACGACATCAACAAGCGACTGATTGGCCTCGAAGGGAAACTCATTCGGCTCGCCGACAGCTACGGCGTGCCCCGTCGCCAGTTCTTGGAGAACTATATCGGCGCGGAATTGGACCCTGAGTGGGTCGAGCGGGTGTCGAAGCTCAAGGGCAAAGGCTGGGCGGCCGTCGTCGAAAAAGAAGAGGCGACCATCCGCGGCCTGCGTGGCAGCGTTGGCGAGCTCGCCCAAGAAACCGGTCTCACGATTGTCGATTTCCGCCGCATCGTGCAGACGGTTCAGAAGGGCGAACGCGAAGCGCGCCAGGCCAAGAAAGAGATGGTGGAGGCGAACCTGCGGCTCGTCATCTCGATCGCCAAAAAGTACACGAACCGGGGCCTCCAGTTCCTGGACCTCATCCAGGAAGGCAATATCGGCCTTATGAAAGCGGTCGATAAGTTTGAGTATCGGCGCGGCTACAAGTTCTCCACCTACGCCACTTGGTGGATCCGCCAGGCCATCACCCGCTCGATCGCCGACCAGGCCCGCACCATCCGCATTCCGGTGCACATGATCGAGACCATCAACAAGCTCGTGCGCACGTCCCGTCAGATGCTGCACGAGATCGGCCGTGAGCCGACGCCGGAGGAGCTGGCGATCAAGCTCTCCATGCCGCTCGAAAAAGTGCGCACGGTTCTGAAGATCGCGAAAGAGCCGATCTCCCTGGAGACGCCGATCGGCGATGAAGACGACAGCCATCTCGGCG
>JBCDJH010000184.1:0-5116 GCA_038747965.1 Pseudomonadota bacterium | reverse complement strand
GTTCGAGCAGACCGCCGAGCGGGTGCCCCTCGGGGGCGCTTTCGATTACGCGAGACGGTTTACATTGGCCGGCGCGCCGGCTCGCCTCCGTACAGGAAGCGATTTACGCTACGATGAAATCCCCAATGTAGGCCTTTTCAATACCGCCGGCCGTCAGCGCTTGTCGACGGTTCGCGATGACGAGGTGTCGGAGTTGTCCGTGGGCGGTTTTGCGGAAGTGGAGGTCGAGATCACGGAAGCCTTACGCGTGAGCGCCGGGCTGCGTGGAGACTTCTTCAGCTATGACGTTGCGTCCTCCATTGATGAGAATTCGGGCGATGGATCAGACGGCATCATCACGCCAACAGCCAGCGTCGCTTGGAGAGCCGCCGAGACCCTGGAGTTTTACGCCAACTATGGCCAGGGCTTTCACTCAAATGATGTGCGCGGCGCGGCGATCTCAGTTGATCCGGTCACGTTTGACGCGGTTGATCCGGTTGATGTGTTGGTGCGGGCGGAAGGCGCTGAGATCGGAGCGCGCTTCGAGACGGACACTTTCAACGCGACCATTGTCGGCTTCTGGCTCGAACTCGATAGCGAGCTCGTCTTTGTCGGCGATGCGGGGACCACGGAACCCAATGACGGCACACGCCGTTTCGGCGTCGAGTTTAACGCGTTCTGGCGGCCGTCGGATTGGCTTGTCTTTGACGCGTCTGCGGCGTTTACGGACGCCCGGTTTAGGAATGCCGCGTCCGGGGAAGACCGAATCCCGCAGGCAGTGGAAAACGTATTCGCCGCTGGCGTTTCCGTCGAACCCTTCCGAGACTTTACCGCAACGCTCCGTCTGCGGCGTTTCGGGGAAGCGCCATTGATTGAGGATGGCTCTGTTTTTTCCGAGCCGACGACCGTCGTCAATATGGGGCTGTATCGGAACCTCGGGCCCATTCGGCTGAGCTTAGATATCCTCAACCTTCTGGATTCCAAAGACGCTGACATCACTTACTTCTTTGAGTCCCAGTTGCCAGGAGAGCCTGCGCCGGTTGAAGATATTCATCTGCACCCGGTGGAGCCGCGCCAGTTCAGGGGTGGGTTAACCATCGCTTTCTGAGGCGTGGGAGCGCCCGGCGCTCCCTACCGCGCGGCTGAGGGCGTCCAGATAGTCGCGGAAGTACCGCTTCGTGAGCTGCGCCTCCGTCGCCATCTGAAAGCCATGGCAGGCGCCGGGATAGACGGTGAGTTCCGCCGGGACGCCCGCGCGCATCAGGCGCTGGGCGTAGTCGATGTTCTCGTCACGGAACAAATCGAGGGCCGCGGTGCTGATCCAAGCGGGCGGCAGGCCTGCGAGGCTCGCGGCGCGGGCGGGGACGCATGGCGCCTGCGGCGATGTTTCTCCGAGGTAGGACGACCAGCCGAACCGGTTGTTGTCTCGCGTCCAGATGAACTCGCCGGTCAACGGGTCGGCAGGCGCCTCGGGCCCGCCCGTGCGGTCGTCCAACATGGGGTAGGTGAGGGCCTGAAAACAGATGGGAAACTCGCCAATTGCGCAGGCCTGTTGGGCGAGCGCCGCGGCAAGGCCGCCGCCAGCGCTTTCGCCGCCAACAGCGATGCGGCTCGGATCGACGCCCAGCTCTTCCGCATTGCGATGAAACCAGGCGAGCGCTGCGTAGCTGTCGTCGAGGGCTGCGGGGACGGGTTGCTCGGGCGCGAGGCGGTAGTCGACCGAGAGAACGGCGACCCCCAGCGCGGCCGCCGTCTGAACGCTCCGCGGATCGGCGGCTTCCGGGCTTCCCCAGATATAGCCGCCGCCATGCAGATGGAGCAGGCCGCCGATAGGCTGGCTTGCGGTCTCCGGCAGATAGGCGAGACAGCGAACCGGCGGTTGGCCTGCTTTGAGGCCGGGCGCGTGGATCTCCTTGCGCCGCACGCCCGCCGCCGCTGCGTCCGCTGGCTCGGGCGTCATTGACCTGTCAGCGCGCATCGGCTCAAGCGTCTCCAGCGAGATGTCCAGCGGCGGAAACGCCTCAATCGCGGGCGCGATTTCTTTATCGAGAAGATGCTTCGTCGACATGGGGACCTCCAGATCCATTCATCAGTCAGCGTACTGTGCTGAGATGACGCGCCGAGCTTGCGCGCGGAGACCACCCTACTATCTTTATCGCCTGATTTCCTGGAAAGGGGAGAGCCCCATGCCAACCGCCAACGCGCTGCGCCTCGGCGTCAATATCGATCATGTCGCGACCATTCGGAACGCCCGGGGCGGGGCGCATCCCGATCCGCTCAGGGCGGCGAAGATGGCGGCGGATGCGGGGGCGGACGGGATCACTGCGCATTTGCGAGAAGATCGCCGGCATATCTCCGATGAGGACATCTGCCGCCTCGCCGACGAAATCGCCTTGCCGCTCAATTTGGAGATGGCGGCGACCGAAGAGATGCTGGACATCGCCCTTAAGCATCAGCCGCACGCCTGCTGCATCGTTCCGGAAAAGCGGGAGGAGCGGACGACCGAGGGCGGGCTCGATGTCGCTGCGGGCCACGCCCATGTGGGGCCGTTCGTGAAGGAGCTGTCTGCGGCGGGCGTGCGCGTTTCCCTCTTTATCGACCCTGAGCCGGTGCAAATAGCCGTCGCCAAGGCCCTCGGCGCGCCGGTGGTGGAGCTGCACACTGGGGCCTATTGCGAGGCGGCCCTCGCTGGCGACGAGGTGGGCGTCCGCCGGGAGCTAGATAAAATCGCCGAGGCCGCTCGGGCCGGCGCGGCGCAGGGGCTCGAAATCCATGCGGGGCATGGGCTCACCTTCGACACCGTGGCCCCCATCGCGGCGCTGCCGAGCGTGAGAGAGCTTAATATCGGGCATTTTCTGGTGGGCGAGGCGATTTTTGTGGGATGGACCGCTTCCATCCAGGAGATGCGGCGCCGTATGGACGCCGCCCGCGCCAAAGCGGCGTCGTGAGGCGCCCATGATTATTGGCCTCGGCTCCGACCTCATCGACATTCGGCGGGTCGAAAAAACGCTAGAGCGCTTCGGAGAGCGCTTCACAAACCGCGTGTTCACCGAGGTGGAGCGGGCGAAATCCGACCGCAGGCGGCTGCGAGCGGCGAGCTACGCCAAGCGATTCGCTGCGAAGGAGGCGTGTTCTAAAGCGCTCGGCACGGGGCTCTCCCAAGGCGTTTACTGGCGCGATATGGGGGTAGTGAACCTCCCGACCGGCCAGCCCACCATGAAGCTCACCGGCGGGGCTGCAAAGCGGCTCGCCAAGCTTGCGCCGGCCGGAAAGACGCCGCATATCCACCTCACGATCACCGATGATTTCCCATTGGCGCAAGCGATCGTTATTATTGAGGCGCTTTAGTGGGGCTGCCGGGCGCGCGCGTCGCCCGGCGTGAAAGCGATTGGGCGCCGCGGCGCAAAGCGAAATTGGGTAGGTTTATGCCATTGTCCGCCGACCGGATGAGCCAGGCGAAGGGCGAAGCGCTTGAGTTCTCCAAAACGGTTGTCTACGCCGTGGGCATTGCGCTCGTGCTGCGGGTGTTTCTGTTTCAGCCCTTCAACATCCCGTCGGGCTCCATGATCCCGAACCTTTTGACGGGCGATTATCTGTTCGTTTCGAAATACGCCTATGGCTATTCGAAGCATTCCTTCCCCTTCAGCGCCGGCCCCATTTCAGGGCGAGTGCTCGGCTCAGAGCCGCAGCGGGGCGATGTCGCCGTCTTTAAGACGCCGGAGGACAATCGCACCGACTACATCAAGCGCGTGATCGGCTTACCGGGCGACCGCATACAGATGATCCGCGGCGTCCTCCACATCAATGACGAGGCCATAAAGCGGGAGCGGATTGAGGACTACGTCTATACCGACCGCTTCGGCGCCGCCCGGGTCGCGCCGCGCTACCGGGAGACGTTGCCGAACGGCGTCTCCTACGTCACCCGCGAAGAGTTAGGCGACAATGGCGGGGCGGACGACACGCCCGTTTATGTGGTGCCGCAAGGCCACTTCTTTATGATGGGCGACAACCGCGACAACTCCACGGACAGCCGCCGCCTCGACAAGGTGGGCTATGTGCCGTTCAAAAACTTTGTCGGCCGCGCTGAGCGTCTCTTCTTCTCCGTAGACGGTCAAAAGGCGCGGTTCTGGCAGGTATGGCGCTGGCCGCTGGCGGTGCGCTATGGCCGGATCCTGCAATCGGTGGAATGACGCGGGGCGACGCTTTGGCGGCGCTGGAGACGCGTCTCGGCCACGCTTTCAAAGATCGCGCTCTGCTCACGCGCGCGCTCACCCATTCCAGCACGCTTCCGCGCGACCGCGTCGCCGGCCGTGATTTAGAGCGGCTTGAGTTCTTAGGAGACCGGGTGCTTGGGCTGATGACGGCCGAGGCGCTCTGGCGCGTGTTCCCCGATGAGGATGAGGGGGGTCTCGCCGTGCGTCTCAACGCTCTCGTGCGGAAGGAGACCTGCGCCGACGTCGCCCGGGAGATGGAGCTCGGCCCCCTCATTCAGCTTTCGAAGTCTGAGGAGAGCGGCGGCGGCCGGCGCAAAACCACCATCCTTGGCGATGTCTGCGAGGCGGTGCTGGCGGCGCTTTATCTTGATGGCGGCATGAGCGCGGCGGAGGTCGTGTTCGAGCGCTATTGGCGGAAGCGCGTCGCCGCCCCCGCTTTCAGCCGAAAAGACGCCAAGACGGAACTACAGGAATGGGCGCAAGGCGCCGGCAAAGCCGCGCCCGAATACGCGACCCTTTCCCAAGCGGGCCCAGACCACGCGCCCAACTTTGAAATCGAAGTGCGGGTGGACGGCCTTGCGCCCGCGCGCGCTGAGGGCGCCTCCAAGCGCGGGGCCCAGCAAGCCGCAGCTGAGGCGATGTTGCGCCGGGAAGGCGTTTGGACGGGCGGCCCACATGGCTGAGGAGAGCATGGCGGAAGAGAGCGGCGCTTCGGCGGCGGCGACAGCAGACGGCCCGTCAGACACAGCGCCGAGCGAGGAGCGCCGCTGCGGCTTCGTCGCCGTCATGGGCGCGCCCAACGCCGGCAAATCCACCTTGGTGAACCGCCTTGTCGGCGCGAAGGTGTCGATTGTCACCCATAAGGCGCAGACGACCCGGGCGGCGTTGCGCGGGGTGGCTTTGCACGGGGCCTCACAGATCAT
>JBCDJH010000183.1:0-5130 GCA_038747965.1 Pseudomonadota bacterium | reverse complement strand
GAGGAAACGGGCCGCGCCTTTCTCAGCGACTGGATCAAGGTGGGCGGCGACGAGGCGCGCCACTTTTTGATGATCCAGGGCCGCCTCGAAGCGCTCGGGCGCTCCTATGGCGACTTCGACGCCCATGACGGGCTCTGGGAGGCGGCCGAAAAGACCATGGGCGATCCGCTGGCCCGGCTGGCAATCGCGCCGCTGATCTTGGAAGCGCGCGGCCTCGACGTTGCGCCCGGCATGCGGGACCGGCTGAGCGCGGCCGGCGATGATGAGAGCGCCGCGCTGCTCGATACAATTTATACAGACGAAAAGACCCACGTTGCGGCGGGCGTACAGTGGTTTGATACTCTGTGCGCAGCCCGCAAGCTGGAGCCGCGCGCGGCGTTTCACGCCCTCGCCGACGAACATTTCCCTGCCGGATTGAAGGCCCCGTTTAACGAAGAGGGTCGCCGAGATGCCGGGCTTTTACCCGATTTTTACAAGCCTCTGGCACGGTAGGTGCACAGGATGACGCGTAAGAATTTCGTTAATTTGAGCCCGTCCGGTTGCGCTTGGTTGTTGCATATTAGCCTCAGATCGAGTGTATTCGAGAGGGGCGTTGGCGCTACTCGCGTCGCGGTGGTGTAGGGGCGCAGGTATGTCCACGGGGCCGGTGGCCAAGTTCGGTAGGTTGCTTGCGCGCGTTTTTCATGAGCGCCAGATCTACCATCGCAGCGACGGCGTCGTTCACTTCATTTCAATGTCGAGCCGGACGCAGATCCTGTTCGCATTGCTCGCCCTCGGCGGTCTGCTTTGGGTCGCGTACTCCTCCGTAAACGTTGTCTTCAAAGAGCACATTCTCGTCGCGCAAGAGCGCGAGTCCCGCGAGATGGAAACGGCGTATGTGCGCAGGATCAGCGAAGCCCAGCGCGCCTATGACGAGGTCAACAGCCTCAATCTGATCATGCGCGAAGAGTTCGACGCCAATATGCGCGAGCTGAATGGCCGGCATCAGGCGCTGCAAACGGTCGTTCAACAGAAAGACCGTCTCGACGCCCGCTTCGACGAGATGTCGACCGCCATTTCTGGCAACCCCGCCAGCCAAGACGCCAGCTCCGGCAGCAATCGCATCATGATCGACTCGATTGGGCGGGAGCCCACGCCGCGCTCCTCGCGTTCGCCGAAGCTGCGTCAGTCGGCGATGGCGAACCAGCTCAGCACAGCCGCGCTGGCGCTGGCCGGACGCCGGGTGGGCGACGATACCTTGCCGGCTGATTATATCCGCGACGCGGTGCGCTCCTTACGCTCGCGCCAGGTCGCTCTGCTCATCGAACTGGAAGAGCAGACCCAGAAGCGCATCTCTGAGCTGAGGGCGATCCTCGCCGCCACGGGCCTGCCTACGAGCCTTGTGCTCGCCAATTCCCAAATCGAGACCGGCGCCTTCGCCCAAGGCGGGCCGTTCATCGGTTTGGCCGACGCGGAACGTCTCGTTTTAGGCGACAACGCCACATGGCGCTCGACGGAACGCCACGGTTTCTTTCGGCAATCCTATCGCGTCGCCTCGCAGCTTGATCGGCTGACCGAGCTGGAGCACGCCATCGGCTCGATCCCTATGGCCTTGCCTATCACTGTCTCGCATCGGGTTTCGAGCCTGTTTGGCCCCCGGATCGACCCCTACACCAAGAAGCGCGCCTTCCATGGCGGCATCGATTTCGCCGGACCGTTTCGATCCCCCGTGCTGGCGACAGCGCCCGGCCGCGTGGTCCACGCCGGCACGAAACCCGCATATGGGCGGGTGGTGGAAATCGATCACGGGAACGGTTTTCGCACACGTTTTGGCCATCTTCACAAGATTTCCGTGAAAAAAGGCGCTATGGTGCAGTTGCATCAACAGGTGGGGGAGCTGGGTTCTTCGGGACGCAGCACGGGTCCGCATTTGCACTACGAAGTTTGGTTCAACGGCAAAGTGCGCGACCCGCAGAGGTTTTTCGAGGCAGGTAGATATGTTTTCAAAGGCTAAGGCTAAACCGGAAGAAGCGCCCGTGACGCCGAAGCTGGCGGCTGAGGACAGTCCACGTCCGGCCGCGTTAAAGCGTGGTGGGTCGTCATCTAAGTCCTCGGGTAAGTCATCAGGGGTGCCGTCGCTGATCAGCGCTGACGTGTCTCTTAAGGGAACGCTGACAGCCGCTGGAGAGATCCAGCTTGATGGAGATCTTGACGGGGACGTGCGCGCCATAGCGCTCATCGTCGGCGAAAAAGCCTCGGTGAAGGGCGAGATTGTTTGCGAGACCGTAACGGTGCGCGGCCGTGTTGAAGGCAGCATCCGGGCGCGCGCGGTGACGCTGGCCAGCACTTCTCACATCGAGGGCGACATCCTTCACAGCGCTCTCTCGGTCGAAACGGGCGCCTATTTTGAAGGCAATTGCCGCCATTCTGACGATCCGCTTTCCGAGAGCGCGGCGAAGGAGCTGCGCAACAAGTCGACGGCACGCACCCCTATCGTCTCAACGACGAAAACCGCATCGTCCGAGCCGGCCGATACACCCGTCTCCAAGCCGTCTGACATCGCGCCCGCCTCTGCGTCCGGCGGCAACGGGGTCGACACCGGCTCGCTCCGCACCACGTCCAGATCGGGCCTTCAGTCCTACACGCAGAAGTCCCCGCTTCGGTAGATGAGCACTCCGAGCGCGCCGCCATTGGATTGCGCTGCGCTCTAATTTGTTTGCGATTACTCGTCCGCCCGCCAATAATTTGGCGGGCGTTCGTTTTTGAGGACGGCCAGCTTCAACGGCATACGTCAAGTAAAGAGCGTCTAGAGCGAAGGGCAGCGAAAGCGGCTCACCAGTTTCGCGCCCGCAATTCGCGCCATGGAGTTAGAGCCCTACTCAGCAGCTTTTGATTGGCGATACCTTAGAAAACTTGCAAACCGCCGATACGCCCGTTCGGCCGCTTCGGCGTTGTAGCGGTCGACAGATTCAGCGACATGCTCCGACTCATCGAATGCGTGGGTCACATTTTCAAAGATCTCGACATTCAGATCGGCGCCGCTCGCCTCAGCCGCCTCCACGGCTTCCAGGCACTTCTCCTTGGGGGCGATGTCGTCATCTTCCGCCAGCACCATCTCAGCGGCGATCGGCGTCGCCCATCCGTGCTTTGCGGTTCGCGACGGCCACCCGCAATAGGGATAGGTGAGATAAGCGGCCGCCACGCCCTCAAGCGCGTCTGGCGTTCGCCGCTTCATGCCGGGCAAGCGCTTTTCGGACATGTCGAAGGAGAGGAGGTCCATGATCGCCCAGGCGCCATGGCTCCATCCGGCAAGAATGATCCGTGAGCTGTCGACGTTCGGGAGCGACCGCGCGAACGTCGCGGCGGCGGCCACGTCCGCAGCCCGTTGACCGCCGCGCAGCCGATAGCCTTTGCACACCCAAAACACCGCCTCATCAAAGGAAATGTCGCGCGGCGTAAAGCTGTCGACAACGATGGCCACATAGCCCTCGTCGGCCGCGATCCGCGCATAGTCCGGAATGACCGACCCGCGGCCCTCCGGCCCGTCTAGCCCACCGCACCCATGGACGAGCAGCACGACCGGAAAAGGACCCTCGCCCTCAGCCGGTTGAAACGTCCGAAAACTTGGCTCCAGCTTCGTGCTGCGCGCCTTCAAGTCGGACCCGACCGAGTAGCGCGAAAAGCCGGCGCAGCCGCTCACCAGAAAAAGGGCGGCGGCGAGCGCCAAAAGCGCTGTCCAGGAATGTCGCATAAGGCCTCCGGCTGGCGGACGAGAACGGGCGAAACTAAAGAACCGCTCCGTCTGTGGGCTCGACGCGATCGCGTCCCTGTTTCTGACTGCCGGATACGACGTTGATCAGCAAGAGCAGCAACACCGAAAAACTCGCCGCTGTCGCATAAAGGTAGGGAAGCGCCTGGCGCACCTCATCGAGATAGAAAAAGCCCTTAACGTCGATGGCGACGCCATTCGCGGGTGGGATCGCATCCTCCATCGCGCTCGCCTGGGCGAGCAGCGCGTCGAGATAGGCGTAGTTGCCTTCCTGGGCCGTGAAGTTCATCACCGCGAACCCGCCATAGGCGAGCAGAGCGATGAAGCGCTCGAAGATCGTAATATGGCGCCGCGATATCAGCGCCAAACCGATCAGACTGAGATGGATCGAGACGAAAAACGTCCAGTGATTGTAGATGTGATCGCGCTCGTCGCTGATCAGCTCTAAGAGATCGTATGGAACCACGTGACCCCCCGTCACAAATCGCCCCGACTATTGGTTAACGTTACCTGAGAAGTGTTGGGTCCGCCAGGCGCGCCGGCTTTGCAGGCGCTGCGCCGTCAAGTAGGTTAACGCCAAGGGGATGAGGGGATCCGCGATGCGTTGGTTCAGCAGACTTCCGCCGGATATGGAAGCCGCCGTCTACCGAGAGACGGCGGGCGAGACCGTGAAGTGGACCGGCCGCTCCTCGGGCGAGACCGAACGCGGCCAAGGCTGGATCATGATGGGGGCCGGCGGCGTGGTCGCCCTCGCCAATCTCGCGCCGGCGCTTCTTGCGATCAGCGCTCTGCTCGGCTGGATCTTCGGGGGAGCCAAGCTGACGTCCGACGATGTCTCTGCGATCAGCGGTCTTTTCTTCTTCGCCGCAGGCGTGGGGCTTGCGGTGTTCGGATGGCGTCTGCAAGCATCCGCGGAGCGTGTGGTGTGGGCCGTCACAAACATCCGGCTCTGGCGCATTGTCGCCAACGGCGTCACGGGCCCGCGCATTGTTCAGTCCTGGACGCGCGGAGAGATCCTCAATGTGAAGCGCATCACCTGGCGATCGGGGCAGCAGGCCCTTCAGATCACGGTGAGGCAGCGCGGCGGCGACGAGGACCCAACCTACTACATCGTCGGCCCCAGCGATCTTGACGCTGCGACGGAAGCGCTGCTCGCGATGGACTGAAGCCGCCGGCCGACGCGACGTCCGGCCCCGAACGTCGGCTTTCCCTTTAGCTGCCGCTGCGTCTAGCGGGCTGACACGTCGGCGCTCACCCGCACTATGGAAAATGGCGGGGCGATCAGCTTTCGCCCGCTCACCGTCTGCGCCCGGCGCTCCACATGCTCGGGCGCGTAGGCCGGCGCCCACGGCGCAGCCGATAGGATTTCGGCGAACGCCCCG
>JBCDJH010000182.1:0-5192 GCA_038747965.1 Pseudomonadota bacterium | reverse complement strand
GTCATCGGTATTGAGCTGCCCAATCTCGACCGCGAGACGGTTTACTTGCGCGAGTCGCTGTCTGAGCCCGACTACGAACAATCACCGGGCGGCTTGGCGCTGGCGCGTGGGAAAAGCATCGGCGGCGAGCCGGTGGTGGCGGATCTCGCCCGGATGCCGCATTTGCTGATCGCAGGCACCACCGGCTCTGGCAAGTCGGTGGCCATCAATACGATGATCTTGTCGCTGCTCTACCGACTGCCGCCGGAGCGCTGCAAACTGATCCTCATCGACCCGAAGATGCTCGAACTCTCCGTCTACGAAGGCATTCCCCATCTTCTGGCGCCGGTCGTCACTGATCCGAAGAAGGCCGTTGTGGCGCTCAAATGGACAGTGCGGGAGATGGAAGAGCGCTATCGCAACATGTCGAAGTTGGGCGTGCGGAACATCGCCGGCTTTAACGAGCGGCTCGCGGAGGCGGAGGCTGCTGGCGAGACCCCAAGCCGCACGGTGCATACGGGGTACGACGAGGGCACCGGCGAGCCCGTCTATGAGACAGAGGAACTCGACTTCGAGCCCATGCCCTTCATCGTTGTCGTCATCGACGAGATGGCGGACTTGATGATGGTCGCCGGCAAAGACATCGAAGGCGCGGTCCAGCGCCTTGCCCAGATGGCGCGGGCCGCCGGCATTCATCTCATCATGGCGACCCAGCGGCCCTCCGTTGACGTTATCACTGGCACTATCAAAGCGAACTTCCCGACACGGATCAGCTTCCAAGTCACGTCCAAAATCGATTCCCGCACCATTCTCGGCGAGCAAGGCGGCGAACAGCTGCTCGGCCAGGGCGATATGCTTTATATGGCGGGCGGCGGGCGCCTTCAGCGGGTGCACGGACCGTTTGTCTCCGACAATGAAGTCGAGCGGATTGTCGGCCATTTGAAAAAGCAGGGCCGTCCCGCGTATGTGCAGGACGTCACCGAGATGGACTTCGAAGCGGAGGAGGCCGGCGCCCTCGGCGATGGCGCGGTGGGCGGCAACACTTCCTCAGGCGATGCGCTCTACGACCAGGCGCTGGCGATTGTCGCGAGAGACCGAAAGGCCTCTACGAGCTACATCCAGCGACGCCTTCAAATCGGCTATAACCGCGCCGCGACCCTCATTGAGCGGATGGAAAACGAGGGCGTCGTCAGCCCCGCGAACCACGCCGGCAAGCGCGAGATCTTCCTGCCGGAGCCGGTGGAGTAGGGGGAAGGCGCAACTCTTACGCAGAGAAGCTAAGTGCGAGCCTGCGAAGGGTCGCGTCAGGCTCACGGCCTGTTATAAAAGCCTATGCTCAAGATCAGACCCATCGAGCGTGCTGACGAGCCCGAATGGCGGCGGTTGTGGACCGGCTATTTGGAGTTCTACGAAGCCGCCGCCTCAGAAACAGTCTATGCGACGACGTTTGAGCGTTTGTTCGCGGACGGCCTTTATGAGCCCAACGGTTTCCTCGCCTTCTCCGAAGAGCGCGCCGTTGGCCTCGTTCACTACTTCCAGCATCGCCATTGCTGGCATGTCGAGAATGTCATTTACCTGCAGGATCTGTTCGCGGCGCCCGAAGCGCGGGGTTTGGGCGTAGGCCGCGCGTTGATCGAGGCGGTGTATGCTGAGGCCGATCGCTTGCGCCTCGCCGGGGTCTATTGGACAACGGCTGAGGACAACGCTGCCGCGAGGCGTCTCTACGATCGGATCGCCAAGAAAACGCCCTTCATAAAGTATCAGCGCTAGAGCGCGCTGAAGGCTTCATGTGGGGGCCCGCGGCTCCGCCCTAATAGCGAAACCTTATCTCGCCGCCGATGACGCGGCCCTTGTTGAGGGGGGAGAAGGTCGCGCCCTCGAAGAAGGGAAGCTGGGTGTCGTTCCCTTCGGTCACCTCGTCCAGCAGGTTCTGCCCGAACACGGAGAAAGCGAGCCGGCCGTTCTGCATGAACAGCGTGGCGGCGGCCTGCAGCATGTCGGCGGCGTTGAGCGTTCCGAGGTTATTGTCGGTATAGGCGGCGCTGTCCCGGTGGCTGAAGTCGGCCCGCAGTTGGAAGCTGTTCAGCTCGCTGAGCGGCGTATCAAAGGTGAAGCCGGCGCTGTATGTCCAGGGCGCAAGGCGCGGCAGGCGCAAAGCCCGGTCGGCGGCGTCGACGACGCCGTCGCCTGAGATATCGAAGCGCACGGTGTCGTAGGAGCCGTCTACATAACCGACGGCGGCGCGCAAGCCCAAGGCCTCCGTCAGTTGCGCGACGCCCTCCAGCTCGAACCCAGCGATGGTGGCGTCGCCCGCATTGGTGATGATCTGCACCACGCCGAATTCGGGGTCGGCGAGGTTCACCTCCCGCTGAAGGTCGCTCACATCGTTGTAGAAGGCGGCGCCGGAGAGGCGCGCCCGGCCGTCCCAGAAAACGCCTTTGGCGCCCAACTCAAAGCTGTCTTGCCGCTCTTCATCGAAGGGCACGGCGGCGGTGGCGGCGTTGGTGTTGCGCACATTGTAGCCGCCGCTTCGAAAGCCGCGCGTCCAGAAACCGTAGACTTGCAGGTCGTCTGAGATGCGCCATTGCCCGCCGATCTTCGGCGTGAGGTTCGACCAAGACTCAGAATCGCGAACGAACAGATCCGCGCCCGTCACCGGGTCGACGCATTCGCCGATGAGAGCGTTGCATGCGCCGGCGGGAACGAGCAGCGGGTCCTCCACCGCCACGCCAAGGGCGCGCACCGTTCCGATCACGGCGCTTTTTTCCTCATAGGTGTAACGCAAACCCAGAGTGAGGTTGACGTCGGACGTGAGATCGATGTCGCTTTGGGCGAAGGCGCCGAAGGTGTTTTGATCCTGCAAGCCGCCGCCATATTGGCTGTTGCTTTCCGCCGCGAGGATCGGGATCAGCCGCGTCTCCTGATAGGCGATGTCTTGGGTGAAATAATAGAGGCCGGCGGTCAGGTCTGCGCGATCGGCGAAGCGACCGGCATAGCGCAGCTCGTTGCTGTATTGCTCCTGCTCCAGAAAGGTGGCGGAGACAAAGATAAGGTCCGGCGAGGAATCGATGTCGGCGAGGGTGGTTTGGTCATATCGGCGCCAACCCAGCACATTGGTGATCGTGCCGTCGCCGAAGCCCACCCGCCAGTTGGCTTCAAGGCTTGCGCTTTCCCATTCATTATCGTGCAAGCCGCGCTCGTCGATGGAGAAGTCGAAGCTGTTGCGGTCGAACAGCCCGCGGCTTTGCGCCGCCGGGCCGTCGCCTTCGGAGCGGCCGCTCTCCACCCGAGCGATGAGATCGAACGTCTCGCTACCGCGCCAATCGGCGGCGGCGCGGAAGAGGCGTGTACGGTCTTCGCCGAAGGCGGAGCCATCGAAGAGGTTTGTGAAGTAGCCGTCGTCGTCAGAGCCGTAGACCGCGAATTTGAGGCCCAAACGGTCTTCTAGGATGGGGCCGGAGACGGAGGCGCTCACCAGTTTTTCCGGACCCGATGAGACGGCGGCGCGGGCTTCGATCGACAACTCCTCCGACGGGCGCTTGGTGCGCACGAGCACCGCGCCGCCGGTGACGTTGCGGCCGAACAAAAGCCCTTGCGGCCCACGGAGGATTTCGACGCTCTCCAGGTCGAAGGTGTCCAAAACGACGCCCGCGTTCACGCCCATGTAAACGCCATCCACGAAAACGCCGACGGTGGGGTCGATTGAGGCGATGGAGCTGTTCACGCCGATGCCGCGAATGGAGAAGTTGGCGGTGCCAGGCGTTGTGCCGATGTCGTCCAGCGCCACGTTGGGCGCGGCAAAGCTGAGCGCCGTGAGGCTGCGCACTTGCCGCCCGTCCAACTCAGACGCGCTGAAGCTGGAGACCGCGATGGGCGCGTCCTGCAGCGTCTGGGCGCGGGGGCCCTTTAGGCCGGTCACGAGGATTTGATCGGGGCTCTCAGCCAGGGCGGACTGATGGGCGGCGGCGGCGGCCACCGCTGCGATCGCCAGAGCGCGGCGCGCGGCCGTAAGGTGAGTCATTCAGGGCTACTCCACTGGGCGCAGGGCTTGGGGTCGCGGCGGCCTGGGATTTCGGCCCGCGACGAGGTCCTGATAGCGCGCCGCGCGCCGCACCGGCAATGCGCCGACGCCTATCTGGCGGCCCCGTCTCTTGTTTTCGCCTAAATCGCGCCTTAGCCCGGTTTCAAGCGGCGGCCAACAAAGGAGAAGCGGCGTATGGCGGAGCGGCGACTGAGAATTCGGGCGAACGCGCGGGCGTTCATCCTGCCGGCTCTCGCGGCCTCTGCGAGCGCCTGCGCCTTGCTCGCGCCCGCGCCCGTGGAGGCGAACCGCGCCGCCGCGCCCGCCGTGAGTGAGGACGCCGGCCAATCGCCCCTGCCCAGCAGCAAAGACAGTGTTCTTTCCCGCCCGCCGGAGCTGCGCGGGGGCAGCGAGGGTGCGGCGCCCGACGCGCCGGCTGTTGTTCCCACCGCGGCCTCGGGCGAGACGCCGCAAGCCGCGCCCAGTTCGGCTGAGAGCGACGCCGCCTCTGTGGATCAAGCCATCGCGTACATCGAAGGGCTTGGCTCCCTCAAAGGGCGGTTCACCCAGTTCGCCGACAATGGCGACGTCGCCACCGGCGCGTTTTACCTCAAGCGGCCCGGCCGCATCCGCTTCGACTACGATCCCCCCTCGCCCATCCTGGTGGTGGCCGATGGGGTGCGCGTCATCATCCAAGACCGGGAGCTGGAGACAACGGACGGCTATCCGATCCGCTCAACGCCCCTGAAGTTTCTTCTGGCCAAGAAAATCGACCGCGACGATCTCGTCATCACGGAGGTGGCGCGGTCCGAAGAGGCGTTAGCGATTACGGCCACCGCCCGCGACGAAGAAACGCCCGGGTCGATCACGCTTGGGTTCGCTTTGCCAGACATGCAGCTTCGCCAATGGGTTGTGATCGACGGCCAGAACCGGCGCACGACGGTTAGTCTCACCGACTTACAATCTGACGTTGAGCTTGATCCCGCCTTGTTCCGGCCGAAGGAAACCCGGCGCTTTTTAGATAACCGGCCGCTGTGACGCTGCGGGTGGGTTCGTCGCAACAGGCAAGATTTTTTTTGAAGTCAAGAGTTGAATAATTCAGGCGTGGTGCATTAATGTAACAACGCGCGAACGGGATAGACAGATCGGATCGGTGTTGCCCCCCCGCTAGCAGATCCGATCTCCAGTTCGC
>JBCDJH010000181.1:0-5223 GCA_038747965.1 Pseudomonadota bacterium | reverse complement strand
GGCGGCCCGCGCGAAGGAAGCGCGGGGCGACGGGCTAGGGCGAGGGGCTGGGGCGCTCGCCGTCCAAAGCGGGGCGCAGCCAGGGGACCATCTCCGAGACCACGCGGTCGAGCGTCTCCGGGCCCTCGAACGCGCCGAAGATGTGGTCGGTCATGTAGACCTTCATCTCGCTCGGCCCTTCATGATACCGCAGATAGAGCATGCCCATTTTCGGCTGCGGACCGACGATATCGTCATTCCCGCCGACCACAACGAGGAGGGGGCCAGGCCAAGGCGCGATCGCAGCGACCGGATCTGTGCGCAGAAATTCGTTGAAAAAGGCGGGCTTCAGACGGGTGGTCTCGCCCCAGGGAAGTTCGATCTCGCGCGCCGGCGCATCCTCATCGGCGGCTTGCATCGCCTCCACAACATCGTCGCCGAGCACAGCGGCGTAAGTGAGCTGCGGGATCGCGACAGGGGCCCAGAGGACGGCCGCGGCGACGTCCGGGCGGGCGGCGACCGCATGGGCCGCGATCAATCCGCCTTGGCTGTAGCCGAGCACGATGACGGGGCGAGGCGCGCCGTCGTTGTTGTCCGCCAAATAGTCGATCGCAGCTTTTGCATCTACGATCTGAGTGCTGAACGTTGTGTCCTCCCAAGCCAAAGCGTCGCTCTCGCCGGAGCCGCGAAAATCGATGCGAAAGCTGTCAAACCCGGCCTCGGACAACAGCCGCGCGGCGCGCAAGAACACAGTCTCGTCGGTTCCGGCGATCTCCAGTTCGCTGCGGTCTCCGGTGAAGCCATGCAGCATGAGCACAACCGGCGCCGGCGCGCCGGCGTCGTCGCTTTGTTGCTGTTGCGCCTCCATATAGGCCCCCACGAACCGCGTATCTCCCGCGCCAATCTCAACAATGCGTTCGGACACCGCGAAGGCGGGCGCCGAGAGGAAGGCGAGGGCGATCAGCGCACGCCCCAAAGCGGGAAAGACACGTTTCATAGTCAATCGTCCTTTTCAAAGTAGGGCGCGCAGGTCTTGTCGAACGACGCGGAGGGCCAGGCCTCTGCGATCTGACGCGCAAGCTGTGCTTCGCGCTGCGCCATCTCTGCCTGAGAGAGCTTAAACTTAAGGACCGAACTCCCCTCGTTTGGCCAAGAGGGCGCCTCAGACCGCGCATTGCCGTCGGCGCCGTCAGGCCGCCAACCATATCTGGCTGAAAACCCACAGGATAGGTTGGCTGCGTCGAACACCGTTTCGTCGACAACCGCCGCCACGTCGTTTGTCCGCCGGCCGATGAACGCACGCAGTTCCAGCGTCGCTCCTGAAAAATCCGCGTTTTCTAGAAGCGCGGCCTGATTTGATCCGGTACTGGCGAAACGACTGGCGTTGCCAAAGAAGTTACCGGGGTTCTGCGCACCAACGAACGATGCGTCGCGGAGGTCAGCGGCGAAGAATCCCGCTGGCCCAGAAACGCCTTCGAAATTGGCTGCGCGCAGGCGCGCCGATGAAAAACTCGTAAAGCGGACGGACGAACCTTCGAAGCTCGCGCGATCTAGGTTAAGCCCAGATAAGTCAGCGAACTCCCAATCCACGCCGGAGAAATCGCGGCGTTGGGCGACGCCGTCGCAAGATCTCTCCACAGAAATGAGCCCGGCGGCGTAGGCATCGATTTCAGGCGGCAGGCGGGTGTCGCAGTCGATACGAGCGGCGTGGAGGTTCGCGCCCGAAAGCGCCGCGCGGGTGAGATCGACGCCCATGAGCCGCGCAGAGGAGAGATCCGCCCCCTTCAAATTCGTCCGGTTCATCTTGGCGCCAACAAAGCGCGCTCGGCTCAGCGATGCGCCCGCAAAATTGGCGCCCCGCAAGCGCGCGCCCGCAAAGGACGCGTAGAACGCGCTCAGCCCCTGCGCCTTTGCGTTTGACAGATCGGCACCCGTAAAGCGCGCGGTGTCAGCTTGCGCGCCGCTTAGGTTGGCGCGGGCGAGATGGGCGTTCCGGAAAAGCCCGTATAGGTGCTCCGCCTGCGTAAAGTCCGCATCGGGCAAAAACGCGCCTTCTAAGTCTGCATGACGGGTCCTAGCTTGATAGAAGGAGGCACGGGGCGCCCGCATCCTCCGGAAGTAGGGCGCTTCTAGCTGCGAACGAGACAGGTTGAGGCCAGGGCGAGCGTATCCCTCACCATCCAAGCCCTCAGCGACCAGCCCCCCATAGTCCGTCTGGCGTTGATCGAGCGCGCCCCGACGCCGAGCTGCAGAACGGTTCAACAAGTTTTGCTTCGCCGCACGCTCAGCGCCGCGCAGCGACGGGATCGCCGCTTCTAGAGCCCGTTCGGCTCCGGCATCGTCTCTTAAGTGGTGGAGCGCGACGCCCAGCGCGGCGAGGGCTTGAACGTCGTCCGGCGCGGCGTCGACCGCTCTTCGGTAAGCGTCCGCAGCGCGTTCATAGTCGCGCCACCGCTCCGCGAACTCACCTTCATCAACAGCGGACTGGAAGCGCCCCTCGGCGAACCGTTCCTGATAGAGCCAAAGAAACCCGCGAAAGGCCTCAGCCGTTGTAATGGTGTTCAGCGCCTCAGAATGAAGAAGCTCAATGTAAGATCGCGAGTAGCTTCGCGCATCCTCCAACTGCGGCATCAAACCAACGCCGAATTTCTCATCAGAATATCTTTCAACGGAGCAGTAGCCGGTTGTGTAGGCGTCGCCCCGTCGGTGGGCGGCGAAGAGATAGGTTGTTCCGGGCTCAAATTGAACGCCGCAGTTCCCGCCATCGTCCGCCCAGTGCTTTATCCATCGCTCCTCCCTTGGCGCGCCCTTATAGGCGGCCGTCACCCTAAAAAGGGTCTCAAGCGTAGGCTTGGGCGGTTCTGTGGTGATGACTACGACGCCCATTGGCGCGGCGTCGTTCGACGCCAACGCGCGCGTTGAAAGCGCTTCGCCCTCGAAGAAAAGATCGGCGTCCAGGAACTCCTCAATCAGCGGATCGCGGGAGCAAGAGCAGGCGAGCGCAGCGTCGGCGCCAACGGTGAGGGCGGCGATAGCGAGCAGGAGACGCGCGATCATCGCGCGCCCCTTGTTCCATAAGCGTCGCGCGCGCACTCAGCGACGACATCGACCAGCGCGTCGCGCTTGAAGCTCTTCCGGTGAACAAGGCCGATCGTGCGGGCAGGGGGCTCCCCTTCGAACGGGATGTAGCGCACGCCGTCATCTCCGCGCAGCGGCACGGCGATTTCCGGCATCAGCGTCACGCCCGTTCCTGCACGGACCATCTGGCGCAGCGTCTCCAAGCTGGTCGCCCGCATGTCCGGCTCGTCCTCAGCGCCGGCGAGTTCGCAGACATCCAGCGCCTGGGCGCGCAGGCAATGGCCCTCCTCCAGCAGAAGCAGCGGCCAATCCCCCATGGCTTTGATCGGCGCCGCCGCGGCGCCGGCCATGGGATGATCCGCCCAGACCGCGAAATGGAACGGATCCTCGAACAATGCTCGAACGGCGAGGCTGTCATCTTCGACGGGCAGCGCCAGCAAGGCGGCGTCAATCTCGCCGCGGCGCAGCTTGTTCGCCAGGACGTCCGTTTTCTCTTCCACGAGGATGAGTTTCAGATGTGGCGCAGCCGCCGTAAGCCGCGGCACAAGGTCTGGAAACAGATAGCTCGCCAGCGTTGGGAACGCGCCGAGGCGGAAGGCGCCCGCCAGCGGATCATGCGCGGCCCGCGCGACCTGCTTGATGGTGTCCACCTCCACCAGGATCCGCCGCGCCGCACTCACCACAGCGGCGCCAACGTCGGTGAGCATCACCCGCTTGTTCGTCCGCTCGAATAACTCGGCGCCGAGTTGCTCCTCCAGCTTTTTCACCTGAACGCTCAAGGTGGGCTGGCTCACGCAGCACCGCTCCGCCGCGGCGCTGAAGCTCTTCAGATCCGCGACGGCCACCACGTATTCCAGCTCTCTCAGGTTCATATACGGCGAGGCCTCCTCCCAACGCGCCGCAGCGCGGACAAACGATCATACTGGACTTTTACAAGTGGAGCAGGGGCGCCGGAGGCGTATAACAGCGCCGCAGTTCACAAGCATGAGGAGGACGCGACATGGCCAAGCGATTGACACCGGAAAACCAACCCTCCTTTCGAGACGCCCTCTAAACGCCGCCGCTCGTTCCCCTCCGAGACCCGAGTGAAAACGGGACGCCGATGGGTGCGCGGGCGATGTGGAGCTGACCGAGAAACTCGGACGGAACGACTTGTGCCCGTGCGGCTCTGGCAAGCGCTTTAAGCGATGCTGTCTCCGCAGCGGCCGTTTTGATGGCAGCCAACGGGACGACTACTATAGGGATCGCCAATAAACCTAACCCGCTGCGCCGACGCCGCGACCAATCGGGCGTCGGCGCAGAGCGCCAAGCCGCAGGCCTTCAGCCGACGCTGTCGGCGCTTTTGGACAACGCTTCGATATCTGCGTTGGTCGCCAATAACTCAGCGGCGCGGTGAACGAGCATGCTCACGATGCGAAGTTTAAGAGTCAGAAGCCGCGTCGCCAGGTCGCCATTTTCCCGCATAAGCAGCGCGAGTTGCGCCGCGCACCGGTCCTTGAAGCGCGCTTCGCGCTTCCACATTTCGGGATGGCGATAATGAACGTGGTGCGCTTCATCAAACATTGCGACAAGCGCGTCGTTCAGCTCGTCATCTTCAGTGAAGTTCGAGAGGTATATGGCGTAGTTCACGTTCATCGCCTGGTCGACCCTACATCATGCAAGGTTGAGACAAGATTTGTGACAGGCTTAGCCATACGCTATGGAATGCAAAATTGTTATAGGCACGACGCAAATCCACGATCAGGCCTTTGTCAAAGGCTTCGGAGATTCACATCAGGGATTGTCTCTGCTAACTTTGATGCTCGCTCAAATTCGCCGATGAGGGGGATGCTACGATGCGTTTTCTTTTTCTTAGTGTGCTAATGGCTGTGCTTAGCGCGTGCGCTACTGGAATAGAGGATTTTTCAGAATATGAAGGGTCCGACGCGGCGTCTATTAAGGACCGAAAGTATGGAAACACTTTTGGCAGTTTTCGAATTTTCGCTCTGATCTCGATAGATGACCAAGCCACTTCCGACGGCTTGGGGTTTGACAATCGCAAAGTAATGCCTGGGAAGCGAAATTTGGTCGTTCGCGCAAGCAGCCGCGATGGCGCTTTTAAGCCCTCTTATATCGCCTACGTCCCTCTTTTGGTTGATTTGCCTGCTAACGGACAGTTTCAGCTAG
>JBCDJH010000180.1:0-5224 GCA_038747965.1 Pseudomonadota bacterium | reverse complement strand
TTTCATCGAGGCTCGGGGTGATGAGGCCGGACAGGCCGATGATGTCCACCTCGTGATCCCGGGCTTCGTCGAGAATCTTGTCGGTCGGGACCATCACGCCAAGATCAATGACTTCGTAATTGTTACACTGAAGAACGACGCCGACGATGTTCTTGCCGATGTCGTGCACATCGCCTTTTACGGTCGCCATCAGCACTTTACCGTTGGACTTGGCTTGCTCCAGCCCACTCTCTTCTTTTTCCTTTTCCATAAAAGGAATAAGATGCGCCACAGCCTGCTTCATGACGCGGGCGGATTTGACAACCTGGGGCAAGAACATCTTCCCCTCCCCAAAGAGGTCGCCAACGATGTTCATGCCGTTCATCAACGGCCCCTCAATCACATGCAGAGGGCGCGCCGCCGCTTGGCGGGCTTCTTCGGTGTCTTCAAGGATGTGGGACGTGATGCCCTTAATGAGAGAGTAGGAAAGCCGCTCATCCACCGGTTTTTCGCGCCAGGAGAGATCCTCGGTGCGCTTCGCCCCGCCGGTCCCTTTGAACTCTTCGGCGACGTCGAGCAGCCGCTCCGTCGCGTCCGGCCGGCGATTGAGGATCACGTCCTCGACAGGCTCTAACAGGTTCGGCGGAATATCGTCATAGACCGTGAGCTGACCGGCGTTGACGATGCCCATATCCATGCCCGCCTTCACGGCGTGGTAGAGAAACACAGAGTGCATCGCCTCGCGCACCGGATTGTTGCCGCGGAACGAGAAGGAGATGTTGGAGACGCCGCCCGACACATGGGCGTGGGGGAGATTCTCCCGGATGCGCTGGGTCGCCTCAATAAAGTCGACCGCGTAGTTGTTGTGCTCTTCGATGCCGGTGGCGACGGCGAAGATGTTGGGGTCGAAAATGATGTCCGTTGGCGGAAAATCGAGCTTGTCGACAAGCAAGCGATAGGACCGCTCACAAATCTCGAACTTGCGATCGGCCGTATCGGCTTGGCCCACCTCGTCGAACGCCATGACCACGACAGCCGCGCCGTAGCGCTGGATCTTCCGCGCCTGCTCCAGAAACGGCGCCTCGCCTTCCTTCAACGAGATCGAGTTGACGATCGACTTGCCTTGAACGCATTGCAGCCCGGCCTCAATCACCTCCCATTTGGAGGAATCGATCATGATCGGTACACGGCTGATGTCCGGCTCCGACGCGATGAGATTGAGGAACGTCACCATGGCTTCGCGGGAATCCAGCATTCCCTCGTCCATATTGATGTCGATGATTTGGGCGCCGTTTTCCACCTGCTGCAACGCCACCGAAAGGGCGGCGTCGTAATCGCCGTCAAGGATCAAGCGCTTGAAGCGGGCCGAGCCGGTGACGTTCGTCCGCTCACCGACGTTGATAAAGATCGAGGATCGCATGAGTGTTTATTCCGCGGCGGCAACCGATGCGCCCGCGCGCAGCCCAAGCATATGGCAGATGGCGAGCGCGATATCATGGCGGTTGAGAGTGTAGAAGTGGAGGCGTGAGAAGCCCTGTTCGACCAGGTCTGAGCATTGCTGGGCCGCTTGGGTGGCGGCCACCAGCTTGCGGGTGTCCGGATCATCATCGAGGCCGTCGAACAGGGCGAGCAGCCGCGCCGGCAAGCTGGCGCCGCAGCCCGCGGCCATCCGCTTCAATCCCTGGAAGTTGACGACGGGCATGACGCCCGGCGAGACCGGGATATCGATCCCGGCGGCTTCCAGCCGATCGACGAAGCGGTAGAAGTGCGCGTTGTCGTAAAAGAACTGGGTGATGCCGCGGGTGGCGCCGGCGTCAATCTTCGCCTTCAGCATGTCGAGATCGGCGTCGAAGGACGCGGATTCAGGGTGCTTCTCCGGATAGACGCCGACGGAGATTTCAAAATCGCCGATGGCTTTGGCGCCGGCGGCGAGTTCGGCCGCGTTGGCGTAACCGCCCGGATGGGGCGTGTAGGCCTCGCCGACGCCGCTCGGCGGATCGCCGCGCAGCGCGACGATGTGACGGACGCCGGCGGCCCAGTAGGCGCGCAGCACGTCATCCACGTCCTCGCGGGTCGCTTCGACGCAAGTGAGATGCGCCGCGGGCTTCAGCGGCGTTTCGTCGATGATCCGCTTGACCGTGTCGTGGGTGCGCTCGCGCGTTGAGCCGCCCGCGCCGTAGGTGACAGACACAAACCGCGGCTCCAGCACGGACAGCCGATCGATCGAGCGCCACAACGTCTCCGCCATTTTGTCCGTCTTCGGCGGAAAGAACTCAAAGGACGCCTCAATCGAAGCGCCAGCGCCCTCAGGGCGCGGCGCCGGGGCGCTTTCGGCAATGGCGGCGGCGGACGTCATAAGGCGGCCTTTTGTTGGTTGGATGGGGAACGGGGCGCAGACGCGGCGGGCGGCGCGGCGCTGAGCCAGAGCTTAACGGTGAGTTGGTCGCCCTCGCCGCGGCCCGGCGACAGCGTCTCTGTGCGAACCAAATCGAGGCCGACAGCGGCGCCCCACATGCGCACTTCCTCGTCGGTGAAGCCGAGGCGGCGATGGGCGTGCGATTCGCGCAAGAATTCGAGTTCATGCGGTGCGAAGTCCACCAGCAGAAGACGCCCGCCCGGCCGCAACACGCGGGCGGCTTCCGCCACCGCGGCGCCGGGATCGTCAAGGTAATGGAGCACCTGGTGGATGGTGACGAGATCGGCCGCATCGGCGTCCATCGGCGCCGCCAGCATATCGCCCTGGCGGACCTGCGCGTGGGAGACGCCCTCCCGCTCCAAATTCGCCCGAGCGACGGCCAGCATCTCCGTCGACAAATCATAACCGACGCCGCGGCGGTACCGGTCCGCCAGCGCGATCAGCATCCGCCCGGTGCCGGCGCCCATATCGACCAACACGTCACTCACATGGTCGCCGAGCATTTCGCGGCTGGCTTTTTCGATTTCCGCGTCTGGCGAGTGCAGGGTTCGGATTTCATCCCACTGGCTCGCGTTGCGACTGAAATACTCCGCCGCCGTGGCCGCCCGGGCGCGGCGCGCCAGCTGCAGGCGTTCCAAATCCCGCTGGATCAGACGGTCCGTCGAACTGGCGAGCCGATCGCTGAGGCGCGCGATCACGCCGCCGAGCGGGTCGTCCCCGACCGCGTCGGTCGAGCGGTAGAACACCCAGGCCCCTTCCCGGTAGCGCTCCACCAGGCCGGCGTCGTTCAGAACTTTAAGGTGGCGGCTCACGCGCGGCTGGCTCTGACCGAGCACATGGGTGAGCTCGCTAACGGTGAGCTCGCCGCGGCGCAGCAGAATGAGCACGCGCAAACGCGTCTCCTCCCCCGCGGCCCTGAGGAGCCCCAAGACCCCGTCCAAACTCAAATTCGACACCAACGCCTCTCGCGCTCTCGACGATTTCGCATATAAAGATATCTTTTTATTTAGGATGCGTAACGGGAAGCGACCAGCCGCGCGCGGCGCCGGCGCCCCGTCAAGTTTCTGTGTTTGGACAAGCTTGGCTCCGCCGCTTATATATCGATCGGTCCGGGGCTTTCTTGCGATTCCTCAACCGTTCGCGGATACCGTCGTCGCTGAGACGAGAGGGGACTTCTTCTATGAGATCGCATTTCGCGAGATGCGCGCGCCTTATCTTCGCCGGCGCGGCGCTTTTCAGCTTGGCCGCGTGCGCGAGTTCAGGCTCGGAGGTGAGCGCCAGCGGCGTCTATGATCCCTTCGAACCCGTGAACAGAAGCTTCTTTGTGTTGAACGATGCGCTCGACACCGGCGTGATTGTGCCGATCGCAAAAGGCTACCGCGCGGTGACGATCAAACCGACGCGCCAGGGCGTGCGAAACTTCCTGGAGAATGCGCAGACGCCGACGATCTTCGCGAACGATGTGCTGCAGTTGGAAGGCGAGCGAGCCGGGGTGACGCTATCGCGCTTCTTGATCAACACAACGATTGGGTTCTTCGGGTTTTTCGATCCTGCCGAGCGCCTCGGCTTCCAGCGCCACAGCGAAGACTTTGGCCAGACGCTGGCGAGCTACAATGTGCCGGGCGGGCCTTACATCTACTTGCCCGTGTTCGGCCCTGGGAACATCCGCGATCACTCGGGTCGCTTCGTTGATCTTTTGATCGATCCCATCACCTGGTGGAACGATCCGCCGGGCCGACAAGCGCGCTTTGGCGTCACGGGCTCCTCGATTGTCGCGTTTCGCGAGCCGCTCATTGAACCCCTGGCGGAGATCAAAGGCTCCTCTCTGGACTATTACGCCTCGATCCGCAGCCTCTACAGTCAGAACCGGGCGCGCGAAATCCGTAATGGCGCATCGCAACTCGACGACATCCCTGACTTTGAGGATTTTGGCGACTTCGACGATTTCGATGAATTCGACGAGTTCGATGACTTCGAAAGCGATGACGCCGCCGCTGGCGCCGCATCCAACTAACGACGCTTAATCTCGCCATCATTCAATCGCCCTATTCTGGCCATCGCCGACAGTTAGGACGCCCTCATGACTATGACGCTTGCTTCATCGAAGACCACAGCACTCAAGACGTGGGGCCTCTCCCTCCACTGGGCGGTTGCGGCGCTGGCCGCGGCTTTCGCATTGCTCGCAGCGCCAAGCGCGAAGGCCGACCCCGCAGCGGAAGCCTATGTCCAAAAACTCGCGGACGAGGTGTTCACCATCTTGAACGCGGACGCCACCGACGCAGAAAAGCGCCAAGGCCTTCGAGATTTCATCGATCGCAACGTCGACACAAGACGGATCGGCCGCTTCACGCTTGGCCCCTATGCGCGGCAGATCAGCCGCGAAACATTCAATGAATTCGCGACCTTATTCAAACAATACGCCACGGCGGTTTATGAGGCGCAGCTTGAGAACTACAGCGGCGAGCGGTTGGTCGTTTTCGATTCCCTCGACCGCAGCGCGCGCGACGTCATTGTACGGAGCAAGATCGCCGGTAATCCGGACTATAATGATCTCGTGGTGAACTGGCGGGTGCTGCGCGTGGACAGCGGGTTCGCGATCGTTGATGTGGGCGCCCAAGATATTTGGCTGAGCGTCGAGCAGCGGTCGCAATTCACATCTATCGTCGCCAATAATGGTGGCGGAGAACGGGGCGTGCGCGCGCTGATCAACGAACTGAAAGCCCAGCTCACCAGAAGCTAGAGCGAACTGCAGCGAAAGTGGGTCACCGGTTTCGCGTCCGCAATTCGCGCAAACAAAGACCTACTTAGAGCCGTTTACGGCCGCAGAAC
>JBCDJH010000179.1:0-5253 GCA_038747965.1 Pseudomonadota bacterium | reverse complement strand
GCTTCGCGCTGGCGATGCGGTCATGGGCCTGATAATCCCGCAAGATGACGGCGGCGCCGCGCGGCAAGCGCGGGGCCAAATCCTCGCCGCGGACGCCGCGCGCCGCGTCCGTTAGGAAGAACAATGTCGGCGCAGCGGCGCCTCCGCGATCGGTGCGTTCGCCTTTTTTGCGTGCGAGACGCGCCGCCAGCCGGCCAAGGCGCTGCGCGGCCGCGGAAGGAGTAGGTTGGTGTCCCATACCCCAGAGCTTGTCGATCCCGCGGCCAACTACAAGGCCATTTCGGCGCGCGCCCAATCCACCATGCAGGCGGCCGATCGCACGGGCGGCGCCATTATCGTTGCGGTTTCGAAACGTCACGATGCCGCGCGGATCGAACCGGCGCTCGCCGCCGGCGCGCGCGTCTTCGGCGAAAACCGCGTGCAGGAGGCCGCGTCCAAATGGCCGGCGCTGCGGTTGCGCTATCCGGACATCGAGCTGCATCTCGTCGGCGCGTTGCAGACCAATAAGGCGAAGGACGCTGTCGCGCTGTTTGACGTCATTCAAACGGTCGATCGCGCCAAACTCGCGCGGGCGATCGCCGCAGAAGCGGAGCGTCAGAACCGTGCGCCAAGGGTGTTCGTTCAGGTCAATACGGGCGAGGAGCCGCAGAAGTCCGGCGTGCTGCCCGCCGGCGCGGACGCTCTGATCGCCGAAGTCCGCGAGTTACGGCTTGAACTCGCTGGGCTCATGTGTCTGCCGCCGGCCGGCGACGATCCAGCGCCGCATTTTGAAATGCTCCGCGATATGGCGGCGCGCCACGATCTGCCTGCCCTCAGCATGGGGATGAGCGGCGATTTCGAAACGGCCATCGCCCACGGCGCGACGCACATCCGCGTGGGCGAAGCGATCTTCGGACCGCGCCCGCCGCAGTGAGCCGCTCGCCCCCTTAAGCTGTAAGCCTCAAAAACCCACGGCCGGGCTTGACCTTGGCTTCGCCAAGCGCCTTCATAGGGCATGGAAACATTTCATGAACAGAAGGCGCCTAGCGGGGCGGCGCCAGCCGCGCGTCCGGATATCACCCAGGCGCTCACCCAGGGCGTGGTCCGGCTGTTCCTAGATCTCGGTTTGTCGCCCTTGACCGAGTTTCGCCTGCCAAGCGGGCGGCGTGTGGATGTCGCGGGGCTCGACTCCAAAGGCCGTCTCGCCTTCGCCGAGATCAAGTCGGGCGTTGAGGATTTCGAGGCCGATCAGAAATGGCCCGACTATCTGGGGTATTGCGACGCCTTCTATTTCGCCGTCAGCCGCGATTTCCCGCAGACTTTATTGCCGGCGAGCGAGGGCGTCATTCTGGCCGATCAGTTTGGCGGGGCGGTGGTGAGGGGCCCTGCCAGCCGCTCCATGGCGCCAGCGCGGCGCAAGTCCATCATGTTGCGCTTCGCCCGCGTCGCCGCAGGGCGGCTTTGGACCGCCTAAGCAGAGCGGTCCTCCGCCGAACCTAGAGCGGTTCAATGGACGCTTACCGGCTCCATCTCATGTTGGCGGGCGGCCACAAAGGCGGCTTCACGGTCGCCAAGCACCGCAATCCGCTCGCCGTCGACCGTGTGCACGGCATAGAACGGCCCATCGGTGGGGAGTTCAATCTCAGCGTCTTCGCCATGGACGGCGCGCAGATCGGAGAGAATGTCCGACGCCCCGACTTCGCGGATATAGACGGTCTTGGATGCGTCGAAATCCGCCAGACACTCGTCGGACGCGCCTTCGGGCGCTGAAGCGATGTCATCGTGGGTCATACGTTACTCCCTTCTGGCCGCTGGGGAACGCATTTGCATGTGTCCTTCCAAGAAGCGACGCAGTCTCTGCGCTGCGTGCGAACCTGCCCCGAAAAAGCGAGCATTTCGTTGACGCAGTCGCGGCGATGCGAACCGCCATCGCCTTCAGCCAATAAATGGGTGTTTCTCCGTTCGCTTCAATACGATCTCCTTGTCGCGGCCGTTTGGGCGGAAAGGGCCACAACCAGAGCCGTTTGCGTCTGACACGATTGAGTTCAGAGGCCGCAAATGGCTCAAGGCCTTTGTTTGCGCGAATTGGGGGCGCGAAACCGGTGCGCTGCTTGCGCTGCAATTCGCTCTAGGCCCAGCCGTCTCCATCCTCCTCGCTCGCAGCGTCCAGCCAGCGCTCCAATTTGCTGCAAAGCCGTAGCAGCGTTTTTCGCTCAGCCGCGGTCAGGCCCATTTCCACCTCGGTGAGCAGCTTGGTCCGCACCGGCGCGATCTCATCATGGGCCGCAAGCCCGTCAGGTGTGAGTTCAACCAGGGTTTGGCGTTTGTCAGCGGCGGACTGCGTCGCCTCGACATATCCTTTCGACCGCAACGATTTTGCGGCCTTGGAGACGACCGTGTGGCCGCCGCCGGTGATTCGCGAGATCTCGCCCACAGACAGCCGCCCAAACCGCCCGAGGGTCGCGAGGACGCGCCATTCGCGCAGAGCGATTTTGTGAAACGGCCGCGTCTCTTCGTAGCCGAAATTATAGATGCGCCAAACGAGACGGGTGAGCCGCGGCGCGATCAAATTCTCAATGTCGAGCGCTGAGGCCGAGGTTAGGGGATCGGCCCGCAGCTCTTCTTTCTCAATTTGGGTCAGGCGGGGCTCCTATCGTGCTGGCTCTGTTTGAGCGCTCCTCGTCGCTGCGTGCAAGGGGGGGCCGCCCTATCTGTGACCCAGACGCCACGGTGCGCCATAACTTATGTGCCATCGCACATAGTTAATGTGACTTCCGGTCCCGTTTCGCGTAGCGACGAAGAAAATGCCTCTAGCGCGACAGCCTAGATGGACGAACCAAGGGAAGGGACTCCGATGATCACACACGCCTCACGAAAGTCGCTCTTGCTGGCTTGCGCCGCCGCCTCTGCGTATGGCGTCGCCCCCATGGCTTACGGACAGGATGACGGCGCCGAAAGCCGCAGCTTACTTGATGAAATCACTGTGACGGCGCGGCGGGTTGAAGAAGCGCTGATTGACTCGCCGGTCGCTGTGACCGCCGTCACCGGCGATGAGTTGGTGCGCAACGACATCGCACAGATTACGGGCATTGCGGACCAGGCGCCCAACGTGAACTTCTCTTTCGCGGGCACAAGCTCAGGCAGCGATTCAGCGGCCGTCGTGTTCATTCGCGGCGTCGGGCAGAACGACTTCACTCTGGTGACGGATCCGGGCGTTGGCATCTATGTGGACGGCGTCTATCTCGGCCGCACCGTCGGCGCCGTCCTCGATGTGTTTGACCTCAAGCAAGTGGAAGTCTTGCGCGGCCCTCAGGGTACGGTGTTTGGGCGCAACACGATTGGCGGCGCGATCAACGTCACCACAAACGACATCGGAGATGAGCTGAGCGGCAGCGCCCGGCTTCTGGTCGGCGACGACAATCGCTTTGAGCAGTTTTTCCGCTTAAGCGTTCCTGTCAGCGATACGTTCGCCTTTAGCGTCAGCGCCTTCAACCGCGATAGAGACGGCACTGTGGAGCGCCAGGACGGCGTGGTGCTGGGCGACGACAACGCCTTCGGAGGCCGCTTTAAAGCCGTTTGGACGCCAACGGATTTTTGGCGATCCACCTTCTCGTTCGACGCGATGCGCGAGGACGAAGAATCCGCCGCAGAAGCGCTGCTTGATGGGCTCGAAGACTCAACCTTCTACAATTTCTTCAACAACAACACGTTTGGCAACGGCACGACGGACCCTGCGGGCTGCGCTGGCGGCGGAGCGATCGGGAATCTCGCCTGCGCCAACGATCAATTCGTGCTCGGCCCCTTCGCTTCCGCTGAGACCGGCCCCTCCTTTAACGAGATCACGAATTTCGGCTTTTCGCTCACCAACGAGTTCGACCTGACGGACACTCTCACCATCAAAACGATCAGCGGTTACCGTGATGTGGACGCCGCCTTCGCCCGCGCTTCTGACGGCACGCCGTTCGATATCTTCAACACCACAACGACATATGTTCAGGATCAGTTCAGCCAGGAAGTGCAGTTGCTGGGCTCCGCCTTCGAGGACCGGGTGAATTGGGTCGGCGGTTTCTTCTACTTTGAAGAAGACGGGCGCTCCTTCGATACGGTTTCCTTCCTGCCGCCGACCAGTCCGTTGTTCATTGGCGCGGAGATCGACAACAGCAACTGGGCGACTTTTGGCGAGGCGACCATCGATCTCACCAATCGACTGACTATTCTGGGTGGAATAAGGTATACGGATGAAACAAAGCGCACGGATTTGACGTCCGTCTCGCTCACCCTGCCTATCGACAATCTGTCAGGCGCTGCGGCGGAGACAATCCGCCAGAACTTTACGGAACTGACGTGGCGCGCCTCAGCCATCTACAGCATCGTTGATCAGGCGAATGTCTATTTTACGGCCTCGCGCGGGTTCAAATCCGGCGGCGTGGTGCAACGGCTCACCCAGGCCAACACGGTTGCGCCGACTTTCGACCCGGAGTTCGTGACCCTCTACGAGTTGGGCTTGAAGTCAGAGTTTCCGGAGATCGGTCTGCGCGTGAATATCGCCGGCTTTATCTCCGACTACGACGATATCCAGCTCGATGGGGTGCAGCCCGGGCAGTTCGGCACGGTGCAGTTCAATGGCGGCGTAGCTGACATCAACGGCGTGGAAGTCGAGTTCGACTGGGCGCCGGTTCAAGGCCTGCGCTTCAACGGCGCCTTCGGCTATATCGATGCGGAGTTTACGGAGATTGCCGAGGGCTCTTTGGTGACGCTTGAGGATGAGCTGATCCGGACGCCGGAGATCACTTGGTCTCTCAACGGCTCTTACGAGTTCTATCTGGGCGAGTTCGGCTCTCTCGTCCCGGGATTCAACTGGGTCTACAAAGCCTCGCACGCCTTCGAAGCGACAAATACGGACCTTACGACTGAAGACGGCTATCACGCGCTCGATCTAACGCTGGCCTATGAGGATCCGACGGACGCCTGGCGCGTCATTGCGGGCGTCAATAACGTGACAGATGAAGAATATCTGGTCGCCGCGGACTTTAACGGCGCGATCGGCTATGAGCTGGGCGTGTTCGCCCGCCCACGGAACTTCTTTGTATCGCTGGACTACGATTTCTAAGAAGCGGTCGTTACGACGGGCGCGCGGCCTGGCGGCGCCGGAGCGAGTTGCAGCATAAGCCGCGCGCCGGTTTCGCGTCCGCCATGCGCGCGGCCGAATTTGGTGATGTCCTTAGCTCCGAAGCTCGCCGCGTGGGCTACGGAGCAGCTCACGCAAACAAAAAT
>JBCDJH010000178.1:0-5320 GCA_038747965.1 Pseudomonadota bacterium | reverse complement strand
TGGCGACGTCGCCGCGGAGCTTGAGGAGGCGGCGCAGAAGTTCGGCGCCAAAGTCTGGACGCCGGACGATCTGGACTTGATGAACGACCTCGACGACAACGCGGCGCTCTGCACAGCGCTCGATCTCGTCATCTCCGCGCCGAACGCCGCCATGAACATCGCCGCCGCCTGCGGCGTTTCCACATGGACGTTTCACACGCCGGGAAGCTGGCCGCGCCTCGGCACCGACCGCCTGCCCTGGTACCCCAACGCCCGCGTCTTCATCACCAAAGTCCACGGCGAATGGGACCCGTTGATGCAAGAGATGGGCGAAAGCCTCGGAGCTTTCGCCGCGGATACGAAGGGTGAGCAGAAGAATACATCGATTGAAGTCACTGATTCATTGCACAAATACTGAAGGGTTGTTCGCATTAGGTCTTGCAATTCGAAAAATGGTGTATAAGTCGGTGTGGTCCCAATAACGGGTTTGATGAAAGGAGGCTATTTTCATGGCCCACTTTATAGATAGCCCAGGTCGAAGGCTGCATGCGCGAACATGCAGTGTGAGGTTAAGAGGGACAAGCTAACCAAAGCGCCTAAGGTCGGCTGTTCGTGCAGCTGACGTTCACAGTTGGTAGACAAATGCTGCGGACGCGTAGCATGGTCACTATTCGCAAGAATACACAATTGTGATTGCAGCGTGCCCGTCGTTACCTCACGGAACGGATCCGCCGGAGGCAGCCAACCCCAGGCTTCTGGGCCCTGCAATCCGGTGTGAAGGGAACAAAAGACCGGCGGGCGGTTATGTTTTTTACAATGTATCCTGAAAGATACAGCATTAGCTCGTGAATCGGGATCGGCGCTAGTCCGGTCTGCGACTGAACCGGCGGCGCGCGCCGCCGTCCTCCGGCCACGACTTGATATGGAGATCGCGCTGCGGGAACGGGATTTCGATGTCGTTCGCTTTCAGTCGATCCCAAATCTCTAGCAGCACCGCGCTGCGCACATTGCCGATGCCGTTCTGCGGGTCGCGGATCCAGAAGCGCAGATCGAAATTGACGGAGTTGTCGCCGAATTCGATGAGATTGCAGACGGGCGCCGGCGTCTCGACCACCCGCTCGATCGCTTTGGCGGCGTCGACCGCCAGCGACTGAATAAAGCGTAAGTCGTCCGTCCCGTAGGCGACGCCGAACGGCGCATGGATGCGCACCACCCGATCAAGCCGAGACCAGTTGACGACGCCGTCCGCCATGAAGCGGTCGTTCGGGATCAGATGTTCCGTCCCGTCCCGGGTGCGGATCGCCACATAGCGCGCCTGCATGGAGGTGACCCAACCGAAGGTGTCGTCGATTTCGATCACATCGTTGGGCTTGATGGATTTGTCGGCGATCAGCGTGAAGCCGGCGATGAAGTTGGCGACGAGCTTTTGCAGTCCAAGCCCAATGCCAAGGCCAATCGCCCCGCCGAACACGGTGAGCGTGCCAAGGTTGAACCCGACGATTTGAAGCGCAATGAGCAGCGCCAGAACCGGCAGGATCACATTCATGATCTTGACGATCAGCGCTTTGAGAGACGGCGTCAGCTCCTCAATGTTTTCAATACGGGTCTTGAGGAGCCCGCCGACAAAGCTCGCCCCCCAAAAGAGAACGCCGAAATAGATCAGCGTCCGCACCACATCGAGAAGGGTGATGCCGATTGGCTCGCCGGCGCTGTTTTCGCCGAGCGGAATGGCCAGCGCCTGCATTTGAGCCACGACGTTGTCGAGCGCGCCGAAGACGTCCAGGGCGGCGATGGGCCAGGCCACATAGAACGCCACCCGCGACCAAAAGTGGGAGCGGATCACCAGCGTCACCAGGCGGATGATGATCCAAGCCGTCATCAGGCTGATCGCCGCCGAGACGATATCGATAGGCCGGCCGGCGCTGCCGAGGCCGAGGCGAATGACGTTGAGCGTGATGTAGAGGGCGATGGGCGCGGCGAGCACCGCGAGCGCCTGGGCGGCGCGCTTAAGAACGCCGGACGGAGCGCGGGCGGCGAGTTGGGAGAGGATGACCTCCTTCAGCCGGGGCGCGAACAGCGCGGTGGGCACGAGCGCCGCAACGATGAGGCCGAACTGGATCGCCACATCAATGGTGAAGAGGTTGGCTTCCGCCCAGGCGTAGAGCGCTTCGGTGCGGCTGCGCAGCTCGTCCACAGCCAGCACCTCTTCGAGGGCTGAGCCGCTCTCCGCCGCGCCCGGATCCTCGGGGATGGGGTCTTCGGCGATGGGATCTTCGGCGATGGGATCGCTCGCCGCGGCGTCCTGGGCTTCGGTCTCGACTTCGGTCGGGGCGGCCCGGTCGCCGGGCTCGGCCGCCGGCTCTCGTTCGTCGCTTTCGGCGCTGTCTTCGTCCATTTGTCTCGCCCGTCTCCGCCGTGCGCGCGTTGGTTGCGCGCGCCATGGCGATAGCTCAGGCGAAGGGCGAAGGCAAAGGCGGGCCAGGCCTCAGAAGAGGTCGGTCGTTAGACCCGCTTCAACACGGCGAGCGCGCAGCCATGGGCGTGGGGCCGTTGGTGGCTGGAGCGGTCCGCCAGATCCGCGGGGCCCGTCACTTCAGACCAGCACCCATCGTCGCGGCGGCGGAAGAAGCGTTGTTCCATCGGCTCGAAGCCGGGCGCTTCGGCGATCTCTCGCCAGCTTTCGGCTTCATACTCCCACTGGCGCGCCACCAGGCCGAGGCTGTCGCGCACGGTCGCAGGCCCGCCGCGCCCCATCGGGGTGCTGATGAGGGCGCGCCCGCCGGGGCGCAGCAGCGCCGCAAACCGGGCCATCACGTCCCGCGTCGCGGCCGGATCACGCTCCGACGGCGCGGCCGCTTCGTCTTCCGGCCGGTCGAAGGCGCCCTTCTGCCCCTCGCGGGCCGGGGCGTCGAAACCGATATGCTCGATGGTCGAAATACAAGTGACGAGATCGTAGGCGCCGAGCGGCAACGGCGCGGTGCGGACGTCGCCGATCGTCAGCGGCGTCGCCAAGATGTCGGCCGCCCAGGCGTCCGGATAACGGCCCAGCACCTTGTCCGGCTGGATAATGTCCGCCGCCTCAATGACGACGCCGAGGCGCCGCCGGGCTTCGAGCAGAACGCCGAGATAATCGAGGCTCGACATCGTGAACCCGATATCGAGGATGCGCTCTCCAGCTTGAAGGTGGGAGGCCGCCCAAAGCGTTTCGATACAACGCTCTGACGCGCCGCAGCCGAAGCCGTCCTCAAAGGTTGGCGACGCGCCTTGGCCGAGCAGCGCCAGCCCGGCGTCCAGATTGGCTTGGGTTTGCGTCTGCATGGCGCCGGCTCCTCATGGTTAATCGCCTCGCCGCGAAGCATCCGCCCAACATCTTGAGGAAGCCTTAAATCCGCCATGAGCCCCAGGATCTGGAAATGGGATCTGGAAATCGGACCCGAAAGGAGGCGCCGGCCGGTGGGCGGGCTGGCGGAACCGCCTGCTTGTCGCTCCGGGCCGCCGCCCCTAGGTTGGCTGCGACGCAATAAGGGGACAGCGCTATGAAATTCACCGGCAGCGACAACTATGTGGCGACCAAGGATCTGCAGGTGGCCGTCAACGCCGCTGCGACGCTGGAGCGGCCGCTGCTGGTGAAGGGCGAGCCCGGCACCGGCAAAACGGTGCTGGCGAAAGAGGTCGCCGCCGCGCTGGGTCGCCCGCTTCTGGAGTGGCACATCAAATCCACGACCAAGGCGCAGCAGGGCCTCTATGAGTACGACGCCGTCTCGCGCCTCAGGGATTCCCAGCTGGGCGACGAGCGGGTGAAGGACATCCGCAACTACATCAAGCGCGGAAAGCTGTGGGAGGCGTTCGCGGCCGAGACGCCGCCCGTCCTCCTCATCGACGAAATCGACAAGGCCGATATCGAGTTCCCCAACGACCTTTTGCAGGAACTCGATCGCATGGAGTTCTTCGTCTATGAGACCGGCGAGACCGTGAGAGCCTCGGCCCGGCCCGTCGTCATCATCACCTCCAACAACGAGAAGGAGCTGCCGGACGCGTTCCTGCGCCGCTGCTTCTTCCACTACATCAAGTTTCCGGACGCCGAGACCATGCAAGCGATCGTCGACGTCCACTTCCCGGGCATCAAGCAGCGGCTCGTCTCCGAAGCGATGCGCATCTTCTACGAGTTGCGGGACATACCGGGCCTGAAGAAGAAACCTTCCACGTCCGAGCTGCTGGACTGGCTGAAACTCCTCCTCGCCGAGGACGTCGAGCCCTCAACCCTGCGCGAGGCGGACCCCAAGAAGGTGATCCCGCCCCTCCACGGCGCCCTCCTCAAGAACGAGCAGGACGTGCACCTGTTCGAACGCCTCGCCTTCCTCGCCCGCCGCGAGGGGTGAACCCATGGGCGAGTTGCCCGATAAGGCGCGGTTGCTCCGCGAGGTTACGAGATACCGTGATGCGAGCGCGCGGCTGCGGCCGGCGACGACCCAGACGCCCGGGCCTGGCCAAACATCCGTGTGGGACTTTCCCCGGCCGCCGCGGGTGGAGGACGTCTCACAACGCCTCGCCGTCGTCCAAGCCGGCGTGACCGTTGCGGAGACAGCGCGCGGCAAGCGCGTCGTGGAGACAGCGGGCGCGCCCGTCTATTTTTTCCCGCCGGAGGATGCGCGCCGCGATCTGTTGCGCCAGACAGCGACGGTGACGGTGTGTGAGTGGAAAGGCGCCGCCATCTATTTCGACCTTATCGTCGAAGGCGGCGAAAGCGCCGAGGCGGCCTTTTCCTACCCCGACCCGTTTGACGACTTGCCCGAAGGCTATGCGGAGCTGGCGGGGTGGATCGCTTTTTACGCCTCCCGGACGGACGCATGCTTTGTCGGCGAGGAGCAAGCTCGCCCCCAACCCGGCGGCTATTACGCCGGCTGGGTAACGGACGATCTCGCCGGCCCCATCAAGGGCGCGCCGGGCACGGAAGGATGGTGACAAAATGCTGACCCAGTTCTTCTCAAGCCTCAGGGGCGCCGGCGTGCCGGTGACGCTGAAGGAATACCTCACCCTTCTGGAGGCGCTGGACGCCGACCTCGCCGGACGCAACGTGACGGACTTCTACTTCCTCGCGCGCTCAGCCCTCGTGAAGGACGAGCGCAACCTGGACAAGTTCGACCAGGTGTTCGGCCACGTCTTCAAGGGCCTGGAAAGCGTGGCCGAAGGGCTTGAAGCCGAGATCCCGGAAGAATGGCTCCGCAAAATGTCGGAGAAATTCCTCACCGAGGAAGAAAAGGCCGAAATCGAAGCCCTTGGCGGCTGGGAGAAATTGATGGAGACGCTGAAGAAGCGTCTTGAAGAACAAAAAGAGCGCCAT
>JBCDJH010000177.1:0-5330 GCA_038747965.1 Pseudomonadota bacterium | reverse complement strand
TCTCGCAAGCTCCTATCTAGACGCCCATATTCCAACAGCTGAGCAAGTTGTACTGGGAGGACATCTTATGTTCTGGGAGTATCCGGACGCCTTCAACGAATTGTTGACCGATTTTCTGAAGCGGGCGTCGGCGTGATGGGCCGCAACGGACCCGGCCGTCTTATCGCGGCCGCAGCTGCGCTTGGTCTCGCCGCTTGCCAGTCGCCGGCTGGATCGTTGCAGCCTGACTTCTCTGTCGGTCCGACTGAGGGCCACGCGCGCTTCGATCGGGCGGCCGAGCCAATCCTCCGTGCGCCAGCCGGTTCAATTATAGAGGTGTATACCGACGAAGCGACAGGCGGCCAGTTTACAGAGCGTTCAACGCTCGACGATTTTGCGGCCGTCGATATGAGCCGCGTGCACGCGATGACGGGCCCAATCTATGTGGAAGGCGCAGCGCCCGGCGATCGACTCGCTGTAACGCTGTTAGAACTAGAGCCTGGCGATTGGGGATGGGCCGCAGTCGCGCCGGGCATTAATTTTCTTGGTGAGGAGAATGCGGCGACGGGCTTCAAAACGATCCCCATCGACAAAGCCAAGGGCGTCGCCCGGTTCGCTGAAGGCGTTGAGGTCCCGCTGGCGCCCTTCCCGGGCATTTTGGGCGTCGCTATGGATACGGAGGAAGCCCTCGTCACGTTTCCGCCGCGTGCGAATGGCGGTAATATGGATAATCCCTTTCTTCAAGAAGGCGTGACTGTTTACCTGCCCGTCTTTGTTGAAGGAGCGCTGTTTTCAATCGGCGACGCCCACGCCGCGCAGGGCTTTGGCGAAGTCTCCGGCGCAGCGCTGGAAGCGCCGATGCGGACGGTCTTGCGCCTAGATGTCGTAAAGGGCGAGCCGCGCCTTCAAGAGCCGCAATACGAGTCGGACGCTTTCTACGCCACATCGGCCTATGCGGAGGATTTAGACGAAGCGGCAAAGAAGGCGATGCGCTACATGATCGCGCATATCGTCGCAGCGCATGGCCTCTCCGAAGCTGACGCATTTATGCTTTGCTCGCTCGCGTGCGATCTCCACATTCCGCAGGTTGTGAACGCGCCGCACCGATCGGTGGTGATGCACATCTCAAAAGACATCTTTACAGGAACAAAATAATGAAACTCTCTGGTTTCTGGGCTGGGCTCGCTGTGGCGGCCGCGCTCTCTGCTTGCGGACAAAAAAACTCCGCGGATGATGTCGCGGGTGAAGCAGAGGCCGCCTTGCCTGAAACGAGTACGAGTACGAGCGGGAGCGCTGAGCCAGTCGAGCAATCGGACGGCGCCAATGCGGCGTCCGCCTGGCCCAAAGGGTGGCTCGATGCTGAACGGCTCGCTCAGGCGGACGCTGAACCTCACAATTGGTTCACCAGCGGGCGCGATCAGGAAGGAACCTATTACTCTCCCCTTGATCAGATAAACCATGAAACCGTGGAGCGGCTTGGCGTCGCCTGGGAATACGATCTGGGCACCGAACGCGGCATTGAAGCGACGCCCATCGTCATTGATGGGGTGATGGTGTTCTCTGGGGTCTGGGGCCGCGTTTACGTCCTCGACGCGGAGACCGGCGCCGAGCTATGGACCTTTGACCCCGAAGTCACCGCCTATGATCCTCAGGCCGCGCGAAGGGCGTGTTGCGATGCTGTGAGCCGCGGTCTCTCCGTATGGGGTGGAAAAGTCTACGCCTCGGCGCTTGACGGCCGGCTCTTCGCGCTAGACTTGAAGACCGGCGAGACCCTTTGGTCCGTTCAGACCATACCGGAGAATGAAGGTATGGCGTATACGGTGTCAGGCGCACCGCAAATCGCAGGAGACGTCATTGTCGTCGGCAGTTCGGGCGCAGATTTCCCAGCCCGCGGATATGTGGCCGGCTTTGATCTCGAAACGGGCGAGTTGCGTTGGCGGTCGTACCTCACACCTCGCGACCCATCTGAAGGGCCGCAAGAAACAGAAGCTTTGACGAAGGCGCTGCCCACATGGTCGGAGGAGACAGACTGGTCCTTCGGCGGGGGCGGCACCGTTTGGGACGGCATGGCCTTCGACGCGGAACTCGGGCTTCTCTATGTGGGCGTCGGTAACGCTGCGCCTTACAATCGGTGGCGGCGCTCGCCCGGCGGCGGCGATAATCTGTATCTCGCCTCCATCGTCGCAATGAATCCGAAGGACGGTTCTGTCGTCTGGGCCTTTCAAACGACGCCCGGAGATCATTGGGATTACACGGCGACGTCGAAGTTCATATTGGCTGATCTGCCGCTCAACGGTTCAGAGCGCAAAGTCATTATGCAGGCGCCGAAGAACGGTTTTTTCTACGTCTTGGATCGGCAAACGGGCGAGTATCTGTCCGCGGAGCCTTATGTGTTCGCAAACTGGACCAAGGGTCTTGATCCGGAGTCGGGCCGGCCTATTCCGAATGCTGATGTTGCCGATTACGACGCGGAACCGCGTCTTGTGTTTCCAGGTATGCAAGGCGGGCATAACTGGCATCCCATGGCGCACAATCTGAAAACAGGTCTTGTATATATTCCGGCGATCGAAGCCGGAATGGTCTTCGTGAACACAGCGCAGCGACCGGTTGGCACGATAGACGGGATGTTCCAGGCGGCGGGCCTCTTCGTTGAGGATTATGACCCTGAAGCCCTGCGCAGCTTAATGGGCGAGCTACCGGCTTTGTCGGCGCTGACTAAGACGGCCGGGCTCAAAGAGACGCCGTCATCCCACAGCGTTTTGCGCGCGTGGGATCCGGTTACGCAGAAGACCGTATGGGAACATAAATACCCAGATACGTTCTGGGATGGCGGGGTCATGACCAGCGGCGGCGGTCTTGTCTTCCGAGGCGACGCGCTGGGCGATCTGTCCGTATTCGCTGCAGATACGGGCGCGCTCTTGAAGACTATTCCGCTCCACTCTTCGATCATGGCGGCGCCGATGAGTTACGCCGTCGGCGATACACAGTATGTATCGGTGATATCAGGCTATGGCGGCGGCGGCGGTCTCGCCTTCCCACCGAACAGCGCAGCCTACCTTTACGGCAACGACAACCGGGTCATCACCTTAAAGCTGGACGGGGCCGAGCCCGCGGCGCGTCCGCTCCAGGAAGACCCGCCGGCTCCCGATCTTCCCGATACGGGCGCGGCGCCCGAGACGCTGGCCCAAGGGGAGATCCTCTTCACGAAGCACTGCATGCGGTGCCATATGGGCGAACGGGGCGTTATGCCGAATTTGACGAAGTCCTGGGCGCTCGCCTCCGCTGAAGGGTTTAACGCTATCGTCCGGGAGGGCGCTTTGTCTTTGAACGGGATGGCCCGCTTTGACGACGTTCTCGGCGATGCGGAAGCCGAAGCCATTCGGTCCTACCTGATCAGCCAAACGCTCGACTGAACAGCCTTTTTGCGTTTGCGAAACAGGCGGTTGCTTGCGCCGCCTTTCACCGGCAGAAGCCGAAATTGGCGCCCATCCCGCTTGTGCCGCTCGGAAATCGCGCTATCGTTACTCACCACCCAACTGGGTGAAGGGGTGGAGCGTGCCTATTCGAGACCCTTCGCAAGGTATCACGACGGCCCTTGAGCGAATGAGCGGGGCTGAGAGCTTCAGCGAGCTGAGCAGCGATTGCCTGCGTCCTATGCTCGACGCTTTTGGCGCTGACAGCTTGATTTTCTTGTCTAAGCATCACTCCTTTGCGGAAAGCCAACCCAGCGCGGTTTGCTACGTGAACCAGACGGATACGACGGTCCGACACTATTTGGCCGCCTGGCAGGACCGTGATCCAGTCGTTTCGCACTGGCGAGAAAGACAGCGAGAGCACTATAGCGTTTTCCGCTTTTCGGACATTTGCGCAGAGGCGGGCGAGCGGCGGCTAGGCGGCTTTCGCTCATTTCTCGATTCCAGCGGCGTCCAGCACATGCTGGTCATGTCCTTCGCCATGGGCGCCGAGGGCAAGAGCTCTGCCTTGATGGCGTTGCATCGGCGGCCGGGCGGCGCGGATTTTGTGGAAGCCGATAGGGACATGGCCAACAGCGTCGCCCCGGTGCTGCGCCAGGTCTTGCGCGGCATCGCCCGCAGCCCCTTGGACGCTGAATCCGCAGGAACGTTCCAAGCGATCGTTGAGAGCGCGTCAAACCACGGCATGGCTTTGATCGACTGCAGCTTGTCCGTCTTGGCGTCGAACCGGCTTGCGCGCCAATCCGGGCTGTTGCGCGGGGACGGGCAATTGACGCCGCAAACCCACGCGCGGGTGGCGAAAGTCGTAAACGCGATAGAAACGGGCAATGCGCCGGCCACGGATGCGGACGGTTATATTGAGCTAGACGCGAACGTTTCGCTGCGGATTGTCGATCCCTTGAACGGTCTCGCCGTTCTGCGTCACGCGCCATCGCGCGACGTTCGGCCTGTGGATCAACAACTCACGCCGCGCCAAGCGCAGGTTTCCAGCTTGGTCGCTCAAGGTTTGCGGAACTGGCAGATCGCCGAAGCTCTCGGCGTGAGTGAGAACACCGTCGTGAACCACCTGTCTGCGATTTATGACAAGCTCGGACTATCTGGCCGGACGGCGCTGGCGTTGCAATGGCGCGGCGATCCGCCGAAAGCGCCAAGCTCAGATTAGGTGGCCTCGCGAGCCAGCTGCGTGTGGGATTCTCCGAACCGAGATTAGATTCCATAAAAGCAAAAATGGCGATAGGCTCTTCAGCGCCCATCGCCATTCAGTGCAAAGAATTTATCTGTTCTTTGTTGGACTTAGATGTCTGACCAGTGCGTGGGCTTCACGATATGGTCAGCGGCGCCGGCCTCGCGGGCCATTTGATACATGAGTTTCGCATCGACAATGCCGCCGATGGCGCCATTCTCTTCATAACCGCATAGCGGCGCGTGAGCGATCGCGAGCATTTCCATGCCATCGCTGTCCGTGTCAGGGCGATGGTTAATGCCGCCTTCTTCCAACACATAGTGCCCTTCGCGGCCGCGGTCGTCGCCGTAGCCGAAACCGCCCTTGGTGATGATGCCTTCTACCGATCCCAAATGACCATGGATCGGCGCGACGTTGTTGGCGCTGACCTTCAAGAGCATCGTGAAGCCGCCGGTCGTTGGGTTGATATTAAAGAGCTTGAATTCGGTTCCTTCCATCACCCAAGGGGCCCAGGGAAGCGCTTCCGGGTCAAAGAAAGCCGATTTCACATGCGGCGTTTCGGGGATCGCGTCGGTAACCTTTGCAAGTGCTGACATGCCTATTCTCCTTGATTGGCGGCGCGCCGCCGGTCCTCCACCTGATTGTGTTGGCAACTCTGTGTCGGCAGACGTGCGTAGACGGTACGCGGGGAGTTG